>NZ_JAYLVT010000023.1:0-117752 GCF_035818815.1 Cupriavidus sp. SS-3 | reverse complement strand
ACGCGCTCGGGCAAGATCATGCGCCGCCTGCTGCGGTCGCTGGCCAAGGGCGAAGAGATTACGCAGGACACCTCGACACTGGAGAATCCGGCCATCCTCGATCAGCTGAAACAGGCGCAGTAACCCCGCCGGTGACCCGGCTACCCGGAGCCGAGCCCTGAACCCGCCGCCGCGCACCCGCGCGCCGGCGGGTTTGTTACGATAGCTTCCCACCGACACGGACTGTCCCCTCATGCCCGAAGCCCAGGCGCGCTTTCGCCGACGGTTGCTGCTCTACTACGGCCTGTTCACGCTGGGGCTGTTCGGCTTCGTGGGGATGATGGGATTGCTGGAACGCTCCAATGCCGATGCGCTGTGGCTGGGCTACGTCTTCCTGTTCATCACCATCGCGATCTATGCCTGCATCGGGCTGATCTGCCGCACCTCGGACCTCAACGAGTACTACGTCGCGTCGCGGCGCGTGCCGGCGATGTTCAACGGCATGGCGATTGCCGCCGACTGGATGAGCGCGGCATCGTTCATCGGCCTGGCCGGCATCCTGTTTTCCTCGGGCTACGAAGGGCTGGCCTATGTGATGGGATGGACCGGCGGCTATTGCCTGGTGGCCTTCCTGCTGGCGCCATACCTGCGCAAGTACGGCGGCTATACCATCCCCGACTTCCTTGCCGCGCGCTACGGCAACGGCAAGCCCGGCGGCAACCTGCCGGTGCGCGCGATCGCGGTGCTGGCCGCCTCGCTTTGCTCGTTCGTCTACCTGGTGGCGCAGATCCAGGGCGTGGGGCTGGTGGTGACGCGCTTCATCGGCGTCGAATTTGCCGTCGGCATTTTCTTCGGCCTGGCGGGCATCCTGGTCTGCTCCTTCCTGGGCGGCATGCGCGCGGTCACGTGGACGCAGGTGGCGCAGTACATCATGATGATCGTGGCGTTCCTGGTCACGGTGTCGATGATCGCGTGGAAACACCACCAGGAACCGCTGCCGCAACTCAGCTACGGCACGCTGCTGACGCAGCTGGATGCCCGTGAACAGCAGCTGGAGCGCGAGCCGGCCGAGCGGGCAGTGCGCGACTACTACCGGCAGCAGGCCATCCTGCTGCAGGAGCGCATCGCGCGCTTGCCTGAGTCCTTCGCGCAGGAGCGCGACGCGCTGGATGCGCGCCTGCAGGACCTGCGCACGCGCAATGCGCCGCTGCGCGAGATCAAGGCGCTCGAGCGCGAACGGCTCGAATTCCCGCGCGATGCCGCCGCCGCGCAGCAGCAATGGCACCAGCAACGCGAAGAGGCACTGGCCCGCAGCCGCCATTCGATGTCGTCCACCGAACCCTATCCCGCGGCATCCGAGCAGGAGCGCAAGACCAAGCGGCTCAATTTCGTCCTGCTGGTGTTCTGCCTGATGGTGGGCACCGCCAGCCTGCCTCACATCCTGACGCGGCTCTACACCACGCCCTCGGTCAGGGAGACGCGCAACTCCGTGGCCTGGGCCGTGTTCTGCATCGCCTTGCTCTATGTCTCGGCACCCACGCTCGCGGCGCTGGTGAAGTACGAGTTCTTCGAGCACCTGGTCGGTACCCCGTACGCCGACCTGCCGCAGTGGGTGGTGCAATGGCGCAAGGTCGATCCACCGGTGTTCGGCATTCGCGACGTCAACGGCGACGGCATCGTGCAATGGGCCGAAATCCTGCTGCAGCCCGACATGATCGTGCTCGCCGCCCCGGAGATTGCCGGCCTGCCATACGTCATCTCGGGGCTGATCGCCGCCGGCGCGCTGGCCGCCGCGCTCTCGACGGCGGACGGCCTGCTGCTGACCATTGCCAACGCGCTTTCGCACGACGTCTTCTATCACATGGTCGACCGCCAGGCGAGCCACCAGCGGCGCGTCACCACCGCCAAGATCGTGCTGCTGGCCGTGGCACTGTTCGCCTCGTACGTCACATCGCTGCGCCCCGGCAATATCCTGTTCCTGGTCGGCGCCGCCTTCTCGCTGGCGGCCTCGAGCTTCTTCCCGGTCCTGATCCTGGGCATCTTCTGGCGCCGCACCACCGCCGCCGGCGCCTTCGCCGGCATGGTCGCCGGGCTGGGCGTGGCGGTGTACTACATCTTCGTCAACTATCCCTTCTTCACCCGCATGACCGGCATTTTCGGCAACCGCTGGTTCGGCGTGGATCCCATCGCCTCCGGCGCCTTCGGGGTTCCCGCGGGCTTCGCGGTAGCGATCGTGGTCAGCCTGCTGACGCCCCGCAACGCACCGGTGATCGACCGGCTGGTGACCTACCTGCGCAAGGGGTAGGGCAGGGTGGTGACGAGGTACTGGATTCGACCGGCAACTCTGCTATAATCGCGGACTTCCCGGAGAGATGGATGAGTGGTTTAAGTCGCACGCCTGGAAAGCGTGTATAGGTTAATAGCCTATCGGGGGTTCGAATCCCCCTCTCTCCGCCAGAACACCGAGCAAGACCATGCAAAGCCGCCCGTTCTCCGGGCGGCTTTTTCGTTTTCCGGGCCGGTCAACTGGCTTGGAGCGAGCCCGCGCAAGGGCTGCCGATTCTTCCGCGTCCCGGTTATGCTCTCGTCCCATGACCAATTTCACCTCCCATTTCGAAATCCGCCCCGCCTTGCCCTCGGACGCGCAAGCCGTGGAAGCGATCCTCATCGACACCTACCTCGGCACCTGGAAGCCGCAACTGGCTCCCGCCGCCGCAGCGGCGTTCGAACAGCAAGGCAAGACCCGCAGCTACGTCGAAGCACGATTGCAGGAATTCCGTGTTGCCTGCGTGGACGGCGTGCCGGCCGCGATGGTGGATTGGGAAAACAATTTCGTCTGGGCGCTGCATGTCGGCCGGGCCTGGCAGCGGATGGGGCTGGGCGGGGCGCTGCTGGCGCATGCGGAAGCCGAGATGGCGCGCGCCGGACATCGCGAGGCGCGGCTGGAGACGGATACGTTCAACCAGCAAAGCCGGGCATTCTATCGGCGCCACGGCTATGCCGAGATCGATTTCTATCCCGATGAAAGCTGGGACAGCGGCTTCACCACGGTGCTGCTGTCAAAGGCGCTGGCGCCGGCCTGATCGGGCCACTTTGCCGGAGTGGCGCGCGGCCGTGCTCATGCGTAGATTGCATGACCTTGCCGGGCCGCGCGTGAAAGAATCAGGCATCTCTTTCGAACTGCCCCCTGCAACCATGTCCGACCCCATCGTCCACCTCAACGGCACCCTGACCCCGCTCTCCGAGGCCCGCATCCCTGTGCTGGACCGCGGCTTTATCTTCGGCGACGGCATTTATGAGGTGATCCCGTATTACCACGGCAAGCCTTTCCGCGGCGCGCAGCACCTGGCGCGGCTGCACCGGAGCCTGGAGGGCATCGGCATTCCCGACCCGTACAGCGCCGCGCAGTGGCTGGAGCGTGTCGGCGAGGTGGTCAGGGCCAATGGCCTGTCGGATCAGCTGGTCTATATCCAGGTGACCCGTGGCGTGGCCAAGCGCACCCATGCCTTTCCGAAGGAGGTGGTGCCGACGGTGCTGATCATGACCAATCCGATGGCGCTGCCGTCGGCGCAGATGGTCGAGCAAGGTGTCGCGTGCGTGACCATGGAGGACCGGCGCTGGCTGAATTGCCAGATCAAGTCGACCTCGCTGCTCGGCAACGTGCTGGCGGCGCAGCATGCGGTGGAGCAGGGCGTGACCGAGGCGATCCAGTTTCGCGACGGCTGGCTGACCGAGGCGTCGGCGTCCAATGTGTGGGTGGTGCGCGATGGCCGCGTGTCGGCGCCGCCCAAGGACAACCTGATCCTGGAAGGCATCCGCTACGGCTTCATGGAAGAAATCTGCGAGGCGATGGGGATTGCGCTGGAGTCGCGCCGGATCGCCAGGGACGAGGTATTTGCCGCCGACGAGGTGCTGCTGTCGTCGGCCAGCAAGGAGTTGCTGCCGGTGGTCAGCATCGATGGCCGTCCGATCGGCAAGGGCGTGCCGGGGCCGGTGTTCGCGCGCCTGTACGCGGCTTACCAGGCGGCCAAGGCGGCGCTGTAAGTGCCTGGAAGGGTCTCCCGACGCGTGCTAGGATGCGTTGGGATTCAGCCAGGAGTCAGTCATGGCCAAGCGTGAGCGCGGCCGGCGTGCCTTGCAGGACGAGGTCGGCCGGCGTATCCAGCAGATCGATGAAATCGGCGAAGACGGTGCCAGGATCCGGGTGCCGGCACCGCAGCCCCATCCGCGCGACGCGCGCGGGCGCAACTGGGACATGGCCTTCGACAATCTGCACGGCTATGCCGCCAGTGTGCGCGCGGTGGTCGACAAGGTGCGCGACGAGTTCGACCTGAACGAGGCGCTGGAGAACCGCGCGCCCAATCCCTTCGGCGACTGAGCCGGCGGTCTAATCCACCGAAACGATGATGGCGACGCGCCGGTTCTCGGCGCGTCCCGCGGCGGTGCGGTTGTCCGCCACCGGGCGGGCCTTGCCCAGCCCGCGCACCTCGATGCTGTCGCGCGCAAAGCCGGCATCGGCCAGCAGCCTGGCCACGGCCTCGGCGCGCCGCACCGACAGCGACTGGTTGTAGTCCGCCGAGCCGGCGTCATCGGTATGGCCATCCACGCGCAGGCGCTCGATGCCCACGCCTCTCAGCGCCCGGCCGATGCGCTGCACATTGGCGGCGCGGTCCCCTTCGATCAGGTCTTCGTTGAAACCGAACAGCACCTTGTCGGTGAGGCCCAGCTCCCAGCCTTCGCCGGTCTGCATGAAGCCCTCCTGCTGCAAGACCGCCAGCTGCGCCGGCGACAGCCGGCCGGCGGGCGGCGTGGCCTGGCAGCCCGCCACGGCGAGGCTGGCCAGCATGACGGCGGCTACCCAGGCTTTCCATCTGGATGTGAGGCTTGTCGGGGGACGGCTTGCAAACATGTGGATTCTCACTGCGTGACGTCGAGGCGCGGCTCGGCGCTTTGCCAGATGCCGCCGGAGCGCCGCTTGGCGCCGTACATGGCGGCGTCGGCGGCGTGCAGCAGGGCCTGGCTGCCTTGCGCGTGGACCGGGAAGACGGCAAGTCCGATGCTGAGCGAGGCCTGCACCGAGCTGCCGTCGGGCAGGTCGATCGGGCGAGCCATCGCCTGCAGGATATGTTCGGCGATCTGGATGACGTCGGCCGGCGCGCGCAGCGCGGTGGCCAGCACCGCGAATTCGTCGCCGCCGATGCGCGCCACGGTGTCGCGGCCGCGCAGGCTGGCGCGGATGCGCTGGGCCACCGCGACCAGCACCGCGTCGCCCGCGGCATGGCCGTGGCGGTCGTTGACGTGCTTGAAATCGTCGCTGTCCAGGTACAGCACCGCGGCATATTCGTCGTTGGCGGCGGCGTGGCGCACCGCGTGCTCCAGCGCTTCGACGAAGGCGGCGCGGTTCAGCAGCCCGGTCAGGGCATCATGGTTGGCGCGGTGGGCGAGCGAGCGGTTTTCGTGCTGCATCTGGTTCTGCCAGGTCTGCAGTTCGTCGAGCAGGCCGTTGAAGTCATCGCTCAGGGCATTGAGCTCGGCGATGCTGGCCGGCGGCGTTCGCTGCGCGAAATCGCGCTGCGAACGCACTGCGTGCGCCACCCGCATCAGGTTGCGCAGCGGCTCGATGATCTGCACCAGCAGCCGGCTGGCCAGGTAGTGGGCGCCGACCGCGGTCAGCAGCAGGCAGGCCAGCAGCCCCAGCGCGCCTTGCAGCAGGAAGTGCAGCAGGTTGCGCGGGTCGCCGCTGACGCGCAGCGTGCCGACTTGCTGCGCCTGGTGCACGATGGGCTGCTCGACCGCATCGGTGCCCAGCCATTCGAGCAGCGCGTGGCGCAGGCCGGTCAGCGGGGCCTGGCCGGGGCGCTGCCATACCGCCAGCACGTGGTGGTCGCGGTCATAGACGGTGGCGCGGGCGATGTCTTCCGAGGCCGCGATCGCGGCCAGCGTTTCGGCGGTGGCCGCCTGGTCGCGGAACACCACCGGCGCTTCCAGCGTATAGGCGATCGAGCGTGCCACCAGCCGCACGTTGTGGTCGGCGTAGACACGCAGCGCGGTGACGCCGATCGCGGTCAGCGCCAGGCCCGCAGTGCATACCGCGATCAGCGCCACGCCCAGGTGGATACGGCGCAGCACGCTGTAGAGGGTGGGGCGCGCGCCTTGCCCGCGCACCGGCTGGCGCTGGCTCATGACGGCGCTCCCTTGCGGCGGCCGAGCTGCAGCACGCCGGGGTGCATATGCACGCCGCTGCGGGCGAGGGTATCGAGGTTGACGCGGAACGAGACCTGGTTGTCGCGGATGTTGAGGCAGAACATGCTGCCCACCTCGCACTCGAAGTCTTCTTCGGCGATGACCAGCACCGGGCGGCCGGTCAGCTCGGCCGACAGGCGCTTGCGGCGCGGTTCGTTCATGGTGCCCACGTACAGCGCATCGCACGCCGGGTGCAGCATCTCGGCCAGCACGTCGACCTGGCGGGTCTGCACGGTGCGGCCATTGGCGAGCGTGCCGCCTTCCTTGAGCCGGGCCGCATAGCGGCTGGCGTGATCGACGCACAGCCGCACCGGATCGCGCTCCACCGGCCAGCGCGCGTAGCCGAGCAGGCTGATGACGACGCGCGCGACCAGGTCGGCCCGTTGCGGCGCGGGCTGCGCGGTGACCGCCGGGGGCAGCATGGCCGGCAGCACTGCCAGCGTCACCGCCAGCAACAGCGCGGTCAGGCCGCGGCGCAGCAGCGGTCGTGCACGGGCAGCGGGCGGGGTTGGCGGGGGGCTGGCTGGGGCAGGCGCCATGGTCTGGAGCGAAGGGGGCGGGGCGGCCGGTTGCGGTGTTGTAGTCTGGCCGCGCGTATTGTCTGTGGCCGAGTTCCGGGCGGTCAAGCGTGCGGCTTTGCCGTGGCTCGGGCGAAAACGGGCGGCACGAGCGGGATGCTTCGGAGACCGGCTCGTGGCGCGGCGTGATACGAAATGTTTATCGGCCCCGCGGTTGCTTTCCTGAACCCCGCTGCGACCGCTGCTGCGCGCATGCCAGGCTTCGCCGTGGCGGACGCAACACTTAGAATGTGGCCATTGCCTCAATTCGTCCAACTCGCCCCCTGCCGCCATGATCGCCGATCCTCTTCTCCGCCTGCTGCACCTGACCGGCGTCGCCGTCTGGGTCGGCGGCATGTTCTTCGCCTACCTGTGCCTGCGGCCGGTGGCCGGCAACCTGCTGGAGCCGCCGCCGCGCCTGCGCCTGTGGCGCGGGGTGTTTGCCCGGTTCTTCCCGTGGGTATGGGCGTCGGTGGCGGCGATCCTGCTGAGCGGTGGCGCGATGATGGCGGCAGCTGGCATGGCGGGCGCACCACGCAACTGGCACCTGATGCTGGGCATCGGCCTCGTCATGGCGGGGATCTTCTGCTACGTCTGGTTCGGCCCCTACCGGGTGCTGGGCCGGGCCGTCGAGGCCCAGGACTGGCCAGCCGCCGGTGCCGCCCTGAACCGCATCCGGCAGGCGGTAGGGACCAACCTCGTGCTGGGGCTGGCCAATATCGCCGTGGCGACGCTGGGTCGCTGGCTTGCCTGAGCGGATCCGCGTCGGCTGGTCTTGTCACAACCACGCAAACGGAGAATTGCTATGCGCGTCCTCGCATGTGTTGCCGTCGCTGGTCTGACCGTGGCGGCCATCCCCGTCGCCGCCGCGGAAAATGGCACGCAGAATGGCGGCCTGAGCGCCGACTATGAGCGCTGCATGGACAAGGCCGTTTCGAACGCCGACATGCTCAACTGCGCGGCGCTGGAGTCGCGCGTGCAGGATACGGCGTTGAATCGCGCTTACCAGTCGCTGCTGCGGCGGCTGGAGGCGCCGCGCACCGGACAGTTGCGGGTGGCGCAGCGGGCCTGGCTGGATTACCGCCAGGCCAATTGCGCCTATGTCTCCAATCCTGCCGGCGGCAGCGCGGCGCGCGTGGCGGGCGCGTCCTGCCTGCTGGAGATGACCGCCGCGCGCGTGCGCGAATTGCGCGACTTCGCCACCGAGGCCGCCGGCCGGTGAGCTGGCGGGCCTTGTGCTAGAGTTGCCTGACCCCTGTGCTGCGGCACGTCTCAACCGGAGATGGATCATGGCAAACGAATCGCGCCACAACCTCAAGGCTTTCGTGCAGACCGCACCCCAGTCGGGGCGCTATGTGTGGGTCATCGCGCTGGTGGATTTCAGCGCGCAGCAGGTCAGGCGCGCGATCGTGTCGGACGATACCTTCACCACCTCCGATGCCGCGCGCGTTGCCGGCGAGGCCCAGCTCAAGGCGATGGCCGAGGATCACTAGCATCGCCCGCGCGCAAGCGGGGCTTGCACCGGGCTGTTGCGCGCCGGCATCCATGGCCGGCCGATATCGATTCTTGACTTGCCGGGGACTCACGGCGGACTAGACTATGGGCATGTTCCTCCACAAGAAAGGACTGCCATGTCGGATTGCGCGCTTCGCCCGGCCAGGGCCTTGCTGCTGGCCGCGTTGCTAGGTTCGGGCCTGACCCTCAGTGCGGGGTCGCTGGCCCAGGTCTCGGTCAATATCGCCATTGGCGTGCCGCCGCCGGCGCCGATCTACGAGGCCGCGCCCGCTCCGCGCGCCGGCTATGTCTGGATGCCCGGGTACTGGGACTGGGACGATCACCACCGCAAGCACGCCTGGAAGAAGGGCCGCTGGGAGCGCGAGCGCCCGGGCTATGTCTATGAGTCGCCGCGCTGGATCCAGGCGCGCGACGGCTGGGTGCTGGTGCCGGGTCGCTGGGACCAGGGCGGGTACAAGGACAAGGGCAAAAGCAACGGCAATCAAGGCCACGGCAACAAGGGCAACAAGGGCGGCCATTGCCCGCCCGGCCAGGCCAAGAAGGGCGAATGCTGACCGGCGCGCTGCCAGGCGCCGCGCGGTGACGCCGGACACCCCTGCCATGCTACGATCCCCGCCATGACACCCGCGCCCGCGCGGCGCATCGGCAGCGGATTCCGGAGGTAGCAATGGCAAGGCACGTCTTCACGCGCGCGCAGTATCTCGACATCCTCAACGACAGCCTGCGCAAGCATCCCGGCTGGCAGCCGGGCATGGCCTTCGTGTTCCTGCCGCCCGGCGCCGATGCCAGCCAGGCCACGGCGGTGGGCTGCACCGGCCCGATGGACGCGATACCGGTCTATGCGGAAATCCAGCGGGTGGCGGCCGAGCTGATCGAAGTCAGCGACGAATAGCCTAGGCACAGGCCTGCAACGGACACCACCACCGTAGCGCCGGCCGCGCCGGCGCCGCGGGTGCGTACAATACCGCCCTCTACAGACTTTCGGATATTGCCGTGAAGAAAACGGACCTGGAAAAAAACAAGGGCCTGAAGATCGCCAACAGCCTGAAGCAGGCGGCGGCGGGGCGGGGCGGCATTCCCGGCGCCGCGGCGCGTCCGGACCGGCGCGAGCAGCGCCGGCTGGACCAGGAGCAAGGCCTGGTGCCGTTCGCGTGCAAGCTCGACGGCGCGCTGGTGAAGCGCCTGCAGGCGCTGGCCGCCGATCACCCGGGCGGCATGACCGGGTTGCTCAATGAAGTGCTGGCCGGCGCGTTGCCGCCGGAACCGGGCCAGGCCTGAGCGCCGCGCGGCGGCCGCGCCGCCGCTGGCCCGGGCGTTGCTTCAGTCCTATTCCTCTTCGTCGAGGAACTCGCGGCGCAGCATCCAGTTGGCGATGGCTTCGTCGCAGATGCGCTTGAACTTCTGTTTGTCGGGCATCTTGTCGAACAGCTGGAAATTGACCAGCGCCATGCCGGCATCGGTGATGTAGAACATGCGGCTCGGGTCGTCATCGTGGACGATGCGGCCGTCGATGGCGTCTTCTTCGCTTTCGGCCGGCATGTCCTCCAGCTCGACCACGCGGCAGGTGAAGCGCGGGCTGCGGGTGTGGGTCAGGTACTCGAATTCGTCGTGCATGACCTCGCCGCCCTTGCCCGCGATCACGGCGAAGCCCCAGATAAAGCGGGGCATCGGCAGATCGGACAGATCTTCAATCTCGTCCATGGTGTTCTCCCTGATTCAATCCCCGCATTATCGCCCGGAACGCCGCGGCTTCAAAAGATGGCGCGGCCCGGGCCGTGCCGCGACCGTGCCCGCTACCTCCCGGCGTGGCAGTTGGCCAGCGCGGGCGGGGCGTTCTCGGCCTGCATCAGGTCGCGCAGCGTGCCTGACTCGCCCTTGGTCCACCATTCGTAGCGTCCGCCGACATAGCGCGCGCCGGACGCCGCCACCGTGCTGACCGCCAGCACCGGCTTGCCTTCGACGCGGAGCACCGCGGCCTGGTTGTCGGGGCTGTTGAAGTAGCGCACCGTCAGCGTCTTGCCGCCGTCGCACTGGTAACGCATGGTGCGCACCTCGGGAAAGCGCACGCCGTCGATGCCCGGCGCGCGGGCGGCGTAGGCCGTGGCGCTGGCGCAGAGCGCGGCCAGCAGGGCAACGATATGAATGCGGGACAGCGTCGGTCGATCGCGCATGGCGTGGTCTGGTCTGGTCGAAAGTTTGTGTTCGGGTGGATGGCGACAGCTCCGGCGAGCGATCAGCCGAGCATGTAGCCGGCCGCGAGCGTGCGGAAGCTCTCCACCTCGCGCGCCTGCCAGGCTGCATCCTCGGCAAGTTCTTCGGCCAGGATCGCGGCCACCGCCGGTGCCGCGTCAACGGCCGCGCGCGCGTCCAGGAACAGCGCGCGGTTGCGGCGCGCCAGCACGTCCTCGACCCGGCGCGCCAGCTCATGCCGGGCGGCAAAGCGCACATGGGCCTCGGTCAGTCCCGAGGCGCCGGCGAGCATCCGCTCGTGTCCCGGCAGCGCGCGCAGCAGGCCCAGCTCGTTGCCGTAGTAGCGGTCCGGCGAGCCCGAATCCGGCGGCGGCAGGTCGGCCGGCAAGCCGGCGGCGCCATGCAGCGGCAGCTCCGCGGTCACGCATGGCGCGGCGCGCACCATCTGGCGCTGGATCGCGGTCTCGATCACGTCTTCGGCCATCTTGCGGTAGGTGGTCCATTTGCCGCCGGTGACGGTAATCAGCCCGGCCCTGGACACCAGGATCGTATGCTCGCGCGACAGCGAAGCGGTGGAGGCCTCGCCAGTGGCCCGCACCAGCGGCCGCAGGCCGGCCCAGACGCTGGTGACGTCGGCGCGGGTGGGGTCCTTGGCCAGGTAGCGCGACGCCGTTTCCAGGATGAAATCGACATCGTCGGCCCCCGCATCGGGCTCCAGCGGCAGGTCGCGGCGCGGCGTGTCGGTGGTGCCGACGATGGTGTGGCCGTTCCACGGCACCACGAACAGCACGCGTCCGTCGTCGGTCTTGGGGATCAGGATGGCGCGCTCGCCGGGCAGGAAGCTGCGCGGCAGCGTCAGGTGCACGCCCTGGCTGGGCGCGACCATGGTGCGGGCATGCCCGTCTTCCATCTGGCGGATGGCATCGACCCACACGCCGGTGGCATTGATCACGCAATCGGCGCGCAACCGGAAGGTTGCGCCGCCGAGCACGTCCTGCACCGTCACGCCGCTGATCACGCCGCCTTGCTGGCTCAGCCCGGTCGCGCGCATGTAGTTGAGCGCGGTGCCGCCGACGTCGAACAGGGTCCGCATCAGCGCCACCGCCAGCCGCGCATCGTCGAACTGGCCGTCGAAATAAAGGTTGCCGCCGCGCAGCGGGCGACCGCCGACGTGCTCGGCCAGGTTGGGCGCGGCGGCCAGCACCTCGCGGTGGTTCAGCCAGCGGCTGCCGGACAGGTTGAGGTTGCCGGCCAGCATGTCGTAGAGCTTGAGGCCGATGCCGTAGAAGGGCTGGTCGAACATCTGGTAGGCCGGCACCACGAAGCCCAGCGGCCACACCAGGTGCGGCGCGTTGCGCGCCAGCAGGCCGCGCTCGTGCAGGGCCTCGCGTACCAGGCCGATATTGCCCTGCGCCAGGTAGCGCACGCCGCCATGCACCAGCTTGGTGGCCTTGCTCGAGGTGCCCTTGGCAAAGTCGGCGGCTTCGACCAGCAGCGTGCGGTAGCCGCGCGAGGCGGCATCGACGGCCGTGC
Source organism: Cupriavidus sp. SS-3 (assembly GCF_035818815.1). Lineage (NCBI taxonomy): Bacteria > Pseudomonadati > Pseudomonadota > Betaproteobacteria > Burkholderiales > Burkholderiaceae > Cupriavidus > Cupriavidus sp. SS-3. The sequence continues at coordinate 105,735 of NZ_JAYLVT010000023.1, read as the reverse complement.
CCAGGCCGGTGGCGCCGCCGCCGATGACGATCACGTCCCAGCGCGGCTCGCGCTCCAGGGTGGCGAGCAGGGCGGCGCGGCTGGGCGGCTGGATCGGGGTGGGAAGACTTTGCATGACGCTGGTGTGTGGTGGGTGCTGGCTGGAATGTTCGGATGGTCCGGACGTGGTGGCGCGGGGCGGGTTTGATCGACGCTCAGCCGTGGCCGGCGGCGGCGTCGTCATCGCGCGCCCAGTCGCGTGCGCGCTCGACCGCCCGGTGCCAGCGCGCGAGCCGGTGGCCGCGCTGGTCGGCCGACAGGTTGGGCTCGAAGCGCCGCTCCACCTGCCATTGCTGCGCGATCTGCACCGGGTCGCTCCAGTAGCCGGTGGCCAGGCCCGCCAGGTAGGCCGCGCCCAGCGCGGTGGTCTCGGTTACGCGCGGACGTACCACCGGGGTGCCGAGCAGGTCGGCCTGCATCTGCATCAGCAGGTCGCTGCGCGACGCGCCGCCGTCCACGCGCAGCTCGGCCAGCGCGATGCCGGCGTCCTTCTGCATGGCCTCGAGCACGTCCACGCTTTGCAGCGCGATCGATTCCAGCGCCGCGCGCGCGATCTGCGGCCTGCCGGTGCCGCGCGTCATGCCGACCAGCGTGCCGCGCGCAAAGGCGTCCCAGTGCGGCGCACCCAGCCCGGCAAAGGCCGGCACCAGCACCACGCCGCCGCTGTCGTCGCACTGGCGCGCCAGCGCCTCGGCCTCGGGCGCGCTCTGGATGATCTTGAGGCCGTCGCGCAGCCACTGGATGGTGGCGCCGCCCATGAACACGCCGCCCTCCAGGCAATACTGGGTCTGGCCGCGGTACTGCCAGCCGATGGTGGTCAGCAGCCGGTTATGCGACGTGACCGGCTGCGCGCCGGTATTCATCAGCAGGAAGCAGCCGGTACCGTAGGTGTTCTTGGCCATGCCGGGCACCAGGCAGGCCTGGCCGAAGGTGGCGGCCTGCTGGTCGCCGGCGATGCCGGCAATCGGGATCGGCATGCCGAACAGCCGCGCCGACGTGCGCGCGACCTCGCCGCTGGAGGGCACCACCTCTGGCAGCAGCGCGTGCGGGATGTCGAGCAGCGCCAGCAGCGCGTCGTCCCACTCGAAGCGGTGGATGTTGAACAGCATCGTGCGCGAGGCATTGGAGACATCGGTGACATGGCGCGCGCCGTCGGTCAGCTGCCAGATCAGCCAGCTGTCGACGGTGCCGAAGGCCAGTTCGCCGCGCTGCGCGCGCTCCCGCGCGCCTTCGATGTTGTCGAGCATCCAGCGCAGCTTGGTGCCGGAGAAATAGGCATCGATGACCAGGCCGGTCTTCTCGCGGAACAGCTCGCCGTGGCCGGCGGCCTGCAGCGCCTCGCACATCGGCGCGGTGCGGCGGTCCTGCCAGACCAGCGCGCGGCCGACCGGCTCGCCGGTCTTGCGGTCCCACAGCACGGTGGTCTCGCGCTGGTTGGTGATGCCGATGGCGCGCACCTGCGAGGCGCCGATGCCGGCGTCGGCCAGCACCGTGTGCGCCACCGCCAGCTGCGATTGCCAGATCTCGTAAGGGTCGTGCTCGACGTGGCCGGGATGTGGGTAATATTGGCGGAACTCGCGCTGCGCCAGCCGCACCACGTTGCCGGCATGGTCGAACAGGATGGCGCGCGAGCTGCTGGTGCCCTGGTCGAGCGCCAGCACGTATTGCGGCTCGGCGGGAAGCTGGGACGGGGCAGGGCGCTGCGCCTGCGCGGCGGGCTGGTTCATGCGTTCGATCCTGACAATGACAATGCGCGCCGGCGTGGCCGGTGCATGGAATCCTGATGGCTGAAACATCTTCTTTGCCGGCGGCCGGGGCCACCGCACGGATCGCCGCCTCGCTGGCGGCGCGCAGCGGCTTCGATGCCGCCGCCAGGCTGCGCCTGATGGCCGACGGCCGCCAGGTCGGCTGGCTGCCGCGCGCGCATGCCGGCATCCTGCGCGGTATCGACATCGGCCCTGGCGCCGTGCTGGGCCCGGAGCAGGCGCTCGCCGATGGCTCCGTGGCGGTGGCCTTGCTGCCCGGCCGCGACGATTTCGAGGCGCGCAGCGCCGCGCTGCAGGCGCTGGCCCGCCAGCTGGCCGACGCCGGCCATGTGCGCGGCTGGCGCGACGAGCTGTTCGCCGTCACCGCCGCGCTGGATGCGCCGTCGGTCGCGGTGGTGGAGCGCGCCGCGGCGCGCTTCCTCGGGCTGCTGACCTTTGCCTCGCACCTGAACGGCATCGTCGACGGCGCCGCGGGCGACCAGCCCGCCCTGTGGATCTCGCGCCGCAGCCCGGCCAAGGCCGTCGACCCCGGCATGTGGGACAACCTGGTCGCCGGCGGCATGCCCCACGGCAGCGATCCGCTGGCGACGCTGGTGCGCGAGTGCGAGGAAGAGTCTGGCATCCCGCCCGCGCTGGCGCGTGGCGTGCAGGCGCACGGCATGATCGAGGTGCTGCGCGACCTGCCCGAAGGCGTGCAGTGGGAGCAGGTCTATGTCTACGACCTGCTGCTGCCGCCGGACTTCATTCCGCACAACCAGGACGGCGAGGTCAGCGAGCACCGGCGCGTCGGGCTGGCGCCATTGCTTGCTATCATGTCGGCCGGCGCCATGACGGTCGATGCGACACTGGTGACGCTGGATGCCCTTGGACGGCGTGGCTGGCTCGAGGCCGGCCTCCACGACTGAGCCGCCGCAGGGTCCATCGCCGCTTGTCCCGGTATTGCCTGCCGTATTGACCTTTGCACGGACCGAGCCCCCCTGGCTTTCCCGGCCTTGCGCCGCGCCACCCAGACAGAACCACACACCATGAGCAACACCGGATTCATCCTGACCCTCTCGTGCCCTGACCAGCCGGGCATCGTCCACGCTGTCTCGGGCCTGCTGTTCCAGCACGGCTGCAATATCGTCGACTCCGACCAGTACGGGGACGAGTACGCGGGCCGCTTCTTCATGCGCGTGCATTTCACCCCGGCCGCCGGTGGTCCCGACCTGACCACGCTGAAGGCCGCGTTCGCGCCGGTGGGCGACCAGTTCGGCATGCAGTGGGAGCTGAACGACGCCACGGTGAAGCCGCGCGTGATGATCATGGTGTCGAAGATCGGCCATTGCCTGAACGACCTGCTGTTCCGTGCCAAGGCGGGCGGGCTGCCGGTGGAGATCGCGGCCATCGTCTCGAACCACCGCGACTTCTACCAGCTGGCGGCGTCGTACGACGTGCCGTTCTTCCACCTGCCGCTGATGAACGCGTCGGCGGAGCAGAAGGCCGCGCAGGAAGCGCGCGTGTTCGACGTGGTGCAGGAGCAGAAGATCGACCTGGTGGTGCTGGCGCGCTACATGCAGGTGCTGTCCGACGACCTGTGCCGCAAGCTGGCCGGCCGCGCGATCAATATCCACCATTCGTTCCTGCCCAGCTTCAAGGGCGCCAAGCCGTACTACCAGGCGCACGACCGCGGCGTGAAGCTGATCGGTGCCACCGCCCACTACGTCACCGCCGACCTCGACGAAGGTCCGATCATCGAGCAGGAGATCGAGCGCGTGGACCACAGCATGGACCCCGACCAGCTCACCGCCGTCGGCCGCGACGTCGAATGCGTGGCGCTGGCGCGCGCGGTCAAGTGGCATGCCGAACACCGCATCCTGCTGAACGGCCACAAGACCGTGGTGTTCAAGTAATCCTTTCCTGTGCCCTTGGTTTGCTCCCTTCTCCCGCTTGCGGGAGAGGGGCCAAGGGCGAGGGCAGGCCTGCGCCAGAACCAACGCGCCAGGCACTGCCGGCACGCTCAGTGGCGCCACTGCCGACACGGCAGCAGCAGCGCTTGTCCCGCAATCACTCCCGCTCCGCCACCACACACTTCACCCCACTGTCGGCCAGGATCTGATCGAACGGCGCCGCCAGCGGCGCGTCGGTAAACAGCCGGTCCACCTGCGACACATGCGCCAGCTCGACCATGGCCTGGCGGTTGAACTTGCTGGCGTCCGCCGCCAGCCAGACCTCGCGTGAATGCTCGATGATGGTCCGCGCCACCTTGACCTCGCGGAAGTCATAGTCGCGCAGCGTGCCGTCGGCTTCGATGCCCGAGATGCCGATCAGCCCGATATCGACCTTGAACTGGCGGATGAACTCCACCGTGGCCTCGCCGACGATGCCGCGATCGCGCGAGCGCAGCACGCCGCCGGCGACGATGACTTCGCAATCGGGGTTGTCGGCCAGGATATTGGCCACGTGCAGGTTGTTGGTGATCACGCGCAGGCCGCGATGGTGCACCAGGCCGCGCGCGATCTCTTCCACCGTGGTGCCGATGTTCAGGATCAGCGAGCACCCCTCGGGCACTGCCGCCGCCACCGCGCGCGCGATGCGCGCCTTGCCTTCGGCATTGAGCACCTGCCGCTGCCGGTAGGCGATGTTCTCGGTGGTGGAGTCTTCCACCCGCACCCCGCCGTGGAAGCGCGCCAGCATGCCGTTCTCGGCCAGCATGTTGACATCGCGGCGCACCGTCTGAAGCGTGACGCCGAACTTGCGCGCAAGTTCGTCGATGGAGGCAAAGCCCTGGGTGCGGACTTCTTCCAGCAGGGCCGTCTGGCGGGGATTGAGGGTCATGCGGGGATTCTAGTTCAAACACAAACGAAAACAAAATGATGCGGTGCACTATTGTTTTATGTTCGTTTTGTTGCTAAAACGAGCGTGAAGCCAAGATTGGTGCGCCTGCATCGAACGCATGCCGTATGTCGGCAGCGTCATCGGCCGGCAGCATATCGAACATGGAGGCCGGATGCAGCTACGTTTGGAAGGCGTCGCACAGCAGGCAGGTTCGCAGGCGTATCTGTATCCGCTGACGCTGGCCCTGGTTCCCGGCGCGGTCACCATCCTGCTGGGCGCGACGCAGGCGGGCAAGACTTCGCTGATGCGGGTCATGGCGGGGCTGGACCGGCCCAGCGCCGGGCGCGTGCTGGTCGACGGCGACGACGTCACCGGCATGCCGGTGCGCGAGCGCAATGTGTCGATGGTCTACCAGCAGTTCATCAACTACCCGTCGCTCAGGGTCTTCGACAACATTGCTTCGCCGCTACGGCTGCGGCGCAAGGCCGCAGCCGGCGAGATCGCCGCGCGCGTGCGCGAGCTGGCCGCGCGGCTGCATATCGACCACCTGCTGGAGCGCTATCCGGCCGAGCTGTCCGGCGGCCAGCAGCAGCGCGTGGCGCTGGCCCGCGCGCTGGCCAAGGAAGCCCCGCTGATGCTGCTGGACGAGCCGCTGGTCAACCTGGACTACAAGCTGCGTGAGGAACTGCGCGAAGAGCTGACCCAGCTGTTTGCGCACGGCGACGCCACCGTGATCTACGCCACCACCGAGCCCGGCGAGGCCCTGCTGCTGGGCGGGCACACCGCGGTGCTCGATGCCGGCGAGCTGCTGCAGTACGGCCCCACGCCACAGGTCTTCCACTATCCCGATTCGCTGCGCGTGGCGCGCGCCTTCAACGATCCGCCGATGAACCTGGTTGAGGGCCGGCTGGAGGGCGGCAAGGTGGCTTTGCCGGGAGGGATCGAGGTGCCCGTGCCTGGCGTGGCGGCGCACGACGGCCCGGTCACGCTTGGCGTGCGCGCCTCCGCGTTGCGCCTGACGGGCGAGGCCGGCGCGGTCGCCGTGCCGGGCCGCGTGGCGCTGGCCGAGTTGTCGGGGTCGGACACCTTCGTCCACGCCGCTACGTCGGTGGGCAACCTGGTGGCGCAGTTCGCGGGCGTGCTCGACCTGCAGCTGGGCGCGCCGGTGACGCTGCATCTGCTGCCCGAACAGCTCTACCTGTTCGACGCCGACGGGCGCCGCATCCATGCGCCGCGCCGGCCCGGCGGCCTCGCCGCCGAGGTGCCCGGCGGCACCGCGGCGGCAGGAGGCTGAGACATGGCGCGCATCGACCTGGACCTGGCGCACTCGTACGTGCCCGATCCGCGCACCGACGACGACTACGCGCTGCTGCCGCTGCGCTTCACCTTTGAAGACGGCGGCGCCTATGCGCTGCTGGGCCCGTCCGGCTGCGGCAAGACCACGCTGCTGAACTGCATTTCCGGGCTGCTGCGGCCTTCGCACGGCACCATCGCCTTCGACGGACGCGACGTCACCGGCGCCACGCCGCAGGCGCGCAATATCGCCCAGGTGTTCCAGTTCCCGGTGATCTACGACACCATGACCGTCGGCGAAAACCTGGCCTTCCCGCTGCGCAACCGCGGCGTGCCGGAAGCCCAGGTGCGCGAGCGGGTCGGCCGCGTTGCCGAGATGCTGGACCTGTCGGCGACGCTCGGGCGCCGCGCCAGCGGCCTGGCCGCCGATGCCAAGCAGAAGATCTCGCTCGGGCGCGGGCTGGTGCGCCAGGACGTGTCGGCCATCCTGTTCGACGAGCCGCTCACGGTGATCGACCCGCAGCTCAAATGGCAGCTGCGGCGCAAGCTCAAGGAGATCCACCACGAGTTTCGCCTGACGCTGATCTACGTGACCCACGACCAGACCGAGGCGCTGACCTTTGCCGACCAGGTGGTGGTGATGTCGCGCGGCAAGGCGGTGCAGGTGGGGCCGGCCGACGCGCTGTTCGAGCGGCCCGCGCATACCTTCGTCGGTCACTTTATCGGCTCGCCCGGCATGAACTTCCTGTCCGGGCAATGGCGCGACGGCGCGATCGACGTGGCCGGGCGGCGCTATCTGCCGTCGCTGGCGCCACCGGTGGAAGCGGCGCTGCGCGCGGCCGGCAGCTTCCGCATCGGGGTCCGCCCGGAATACCTGCAACTGGCGCCCGAGCGCGACACCCAGGCGGTGCCGGTGCAGGTGCAGCGCGCGCAGGACATCGGCACCTACTGGCTGCTGACCGGCGCGGTGCAGGAGGCGGGCGCGCAGGCCGGCACGCTGCGCGCGCGGCTGGGCGCCGAGGCGGCCGGTCTGCGCGCGGGCGACACGGCATGGCTGTCGGTGTTCAACCGGCATACCTGCTACTACGTCAACGAGGAGCTGGTGTCATGAAACCGGTCAACCAGAAGGCCTGGCTGCTGGTGCTGCCGGTGGTGGTGTGCGTGGCGTTCTCCGCCATCCTGCCGCTGATGACCATCGTCAATTACTCGGTGCAGGACATCATCTCGCCCGAGCGGCGCGTGTTCGTCGGCACCGAATGGTTCCGCACGGTGCTGCGCGACGGCGAGCTGCACGACGCGCTGCTGCGCCAGCTCGGCTTCTCGCTGGCGGTGCTGCTGGTGGAGATTCCGCTGGGCATCCTGCTGGCGTTGTCGATGCCGGCCCGGGGCTGGAAGGCGTCGGCGGTGCTGGTGATCATCGCGCTGTCGCTGCTGATTCCCTGGAACGTGGTCGGCACCATCTGGCAGATCTTTGGCCGCACCGACATCGGCCTGCTGGGCGCGGCGCTGGAGGGGCTCGGCTTCGACTACAACTACACCGGCAGCGCCTTCGATGCCTGGATCACGGTGCTGGTGATGGACGTCTGGCACTGGACGCCGCTGGTGGCGCTGCTGTGCTATGCCGGCCTGCGCGCGATCCCCGACGCCTACTACCAGGCCGCGCAGATCGACGGCGCCTCGCGCCTGGCGGTGTTCCGCTTTATCCAGCTGCCCAAGCTGCGCGGGGTGCTGATGATCGCGGTGCTGCTGCGCTTCATGGACAGCTTCATGATCTACACCGAGCCGTTCGTGCTGACCGGCGGCGGGCCGGGCAACGCCACCACGTTCCTGTCGCAATACCTGACCCAGAAGGCCGTTGGCCAGTTCGACCTGGGTCCCGCGGCGGCATTTTCCATCGTCTACTTCCTGATCATCCTGCTCATGTGTTTCATCCTCTACAACTGGATGCAGCGCGCGGGCACCGCCGGCAGCGAGGACATGCCCCATGGCTGAGATCTCTTCGGCAGTCCCCGCGGTGATCCCCACCGCGATCCCGGCGCAGGCCAACCGCGCCGCCTGGTGGCGCGCCGGCTTCCTGCTGGCTTACCTGGTGTTCGCGATCGTGCCGATCTACTGGATGGTCAACATGTCGTTCAAGACCAACGAGGAGATCGTCTCGACGCTGTCGCTGTGGCCGGGCCAGTTCACGCTCGAGCACTACAAGACCATCTTCACCGATCCGTCCTGGTATTCGGGCTACCTCAACTCGATGATCTACGTGGCGATGAACACCGTGATCTCGATCGGCGTGGCGCTGCCGGCCGCCTACGCCTTTTCGCGCTACCAGTTCATCGGCGACAAGCACGTGTTCTTCTGGCTGCTGACCAACCGCATGACGCCGCCGGCGGTGTTCCTGCTGCCGTTCTTCCAGCTCTACAGCACCATCGGGCTGATGGATACCCACCTGGGCGTGGCGCTGGCGCACCTGGTCTTCAACGTGCCGCTGGCGGTGTGGATCCTGGAGGGCTTCATGTCGGGCGTGCCGCGCGAGATCGACGAGACGGCCTATGTCGACGGCTACTCGTTCCCGCGCTTTTTCCTGACTATCTTCCTGCCGCTGATCAAGGCCGGGGTGGGCGTGGCCGCGTTCTTCTGCTTCATGTTCAGCTGGGTCGAGCTGCTGCTGGCGCGCACGCTGACCTCGGTCAACGCCAAGCCCATCGTCGCCACCATGACGCGCACGGTGTCGGCATCGGGCATGGATTGGGGCGTGCTGGCCGCGGCCGGGGTGCTGACCATCGTACCCGGCGGCATCGTGATCTGGTTCGTGCGGCACTACATCGCGAAGGGCTTCGCGATGGGCCGCGTTTAACGCAGGCCTTCGCAAGGAGACGGCGCCAATGCTGAGCTGGATGGTATGGACCACACCGGTGGCGGTGTTCTTTGGCTGCATCGTGGTGATGCTGATCGGCATGACGATCCTGGAAATCCGCTCGCCGTCGGTGCTGCGCAAGGGCTTCCTGCCAATCGCCACCACCCGCGGCGACCGGCTCTTCATCGGGCTGATGTGCGCGGCGTGGATCAACCTGGCGTGGGTCGGGCTGGGCGAAAAGGTCGCCGCTTGGCTGGCGCTGCCGGAAGAGCCCTCGGTGTGGATCAGCTTCGTGGCTTCGATGCTGGTGCTGGCGCTGATCCTGCGCAAGGGCTAGCGCCGCTGCCGGCCGGCATTGGCCAGCAATAGCAAGCAATAACGGGAAACGCGGCTTGTCCCCACCCCGGGGCCGCCACCCAGACCACGACCGGGGCAGGGGATTCTTGAGGAGACACCGATGAAAGTGCACGTGACGTTGGGGATGTCAGCCCTTGCCTGCGCGGCCGCGCTGGCTTGCGGCGCCGCCTGGGCGGGCGAAGCGGAAGCGAAGAAGTGGATCGACAACGAATTCCAGCCCTCGTCGCTGTCCAAGGACAAGCAGGCTGCGGAGATGAAGTGGTTCATCGATGCCGCCGCCCGGCTCAAGGCCAAGGGCGTCACGCAGATCAACGTGGTGTCGGAGACCATCACCACGCACGAGTACGAATCCAAGACCCTGGCCAAGGCGTTCGAGGAGATCACCGGCATCAAGGTCAACCATGACCTGATCCAGGAAGGCGACGTGGTGGAGAAACTGCAGACCTCGATGCAGTCAGGCAAGTCGATCTATGACGGCTGGATCTCCGACTCCGACCTGATCGGCACGCACTACCGCTATGGCTCGATCCTGCCGCTGACCGACTACATGAACGGCGCCGGCAAGGAATGGACCAATCCCGGGCTGGATGTGAAGGACTTCATCGGCACCAAGTTCACCACCGCGCCGGATGGCAAGCTGTACCAGCTGCCTGACCAGCAGTTCGCCAACCTGTACTGGTTCCGCGCCGACTGGTTCGCGCGCAAGGACCTGCAGGACAAGTTCAAGGCCAAGTACGGCTACGACCTGGGCGTGCCGACCAACTGGTCCGCCTATGAGGACATCGCCAATTTCTTCACCAACGACGTGAAGGAGATCGACGGCAAGAAGGTCTACGGCCACATGGACTACGGCAAGAAGGACCCCTCGCTGGGCTGGCGCTTCACCGACGCCTGGCTGTCGATGGCCGGCACCGCCGACAAGGGCCTGCCCAACGGCATGCCGGTGGACGAGTGGGGCATCCGCGTGGCCGAGGACAAATGCACGCCGGTCGGCGCCTCGGTGGCGCGGGGTGGCGCCACCAACAGTCCGGCGGCGGTCTACGCGCTGACCAAGTACATCGACTGGATGAAGAAGTACGCCCCGCCGCAGGCGATGGGCATGACCTTCTCCGAGGCCGGCCCCGTGCCCGCGCAAGGGCAGGTGGCGCAGCAGATCTTCTGGTACACGGCCTTTACCGCCGACATGACCAAGAAGGGCCTGCCGGTCGTCAACGCCGACGGCTCGCCCAAGTGGCGCATGGCGCCGTCGCCGTATGGGCCGTACTGGAAGCAGGGCATGCAGAATGGCTACCAGGACGTGGGCTCGTGGACCTTCTTCAAGAACACCGATCCCAACAAGCTGGCCGGGGCCTGGCTGTACGCGCAGTTCGTGACCTCGAAGACGGTATCGCTGAAGAAGTCGCTGACCGGGCTCACCTTTATCCGCGACAGCGACATCCATCACGACTACCTGACCAAGAACGCGGCCAAGTATGGCGGCCTGGTCGAGTTCTACCGCAGCCCCGCGCGCGTGGCCTGGACCCCGACCGGCACCAACGTGCCGGACTATCCGAAGCTGGCGCAGCTGTGGTGGAAGAACGTGGCCACCGCGGTGACCGGCGAGAAGACGCCGCAAGCCGCGATGGACACGCTCGCCGATGAGATGGACCAGGTCATGGCGCGGTTGCAGCGCGCCGGCATGAGCCACTGCGCGCCCAAGCTGAATGCGAAGGGCGATCCGGGCAAGTGGCTGTCGAACGACCACGCGCCGTGGAAGAAGCTCGCCAACGAGAAGCCCAAGGGCGAGACCATCCCTTACGACAAGCTGCTGCAGGCGTGGAAGGAAGGGCAGGTGCGCTGAGGGGTTTGAGGCTGCGGCGAACGTCGGGCCCTGATTAGCCCATTGGATGCTCCCTCTGCCGCTTGCGGTAGAGGGAGCCGCAGTCATTCCGCCTGAGCTAGCCTGCTTGCGATGCCAGGTCGGACGGCGCTGCCGTATCGGCCGCCTGCGCGGCATAACGCGCCTTGCCATGCCGCTTGGCTTGATACAGCGCCATGTCGGCGTGCAGGAACAGTTCGCTCACGGTCATGGCGTGCCGCGCATCGCGCAGGGCCGCGCCGACGCTGGCCGACGCCGCCAGCGTATGGCCATCGATCACGAAGGGTATGCGCGCTGCCTGCACGATGGTGTTGGCCACCGACGCCATGGCATGGCGGTCGGCAATGCCGTCAAGAATCACCGCGAATTCGTCGCCGCCGATGCGCGCTACCGCATCGCCCTTGCGCACACAGGCGCGCAGCCGCTGCGCGAATGCCACCAGCAACTGGTCGCCGATGGGGTGGCCGTGGTTGTCGTTGACCGCCTTGAAGTCGTCCAGGTCCACCAGCAGCAGCGCCAGCGGGCACGCGCTGGCGCCGGCGCGCGCCATGGCTTCGGCCAGGCGCCGGTCGAAGCCCTTGCGGTTGAGCAGGCCGGTCAGGTAGTCGGAGACGGTCTGCGCTTCCAGGCTGCGCAGCTTTTCGCGCTCGTGGGTGACGTTGCGCCCGAACATATGCAGGCCGACCACGGTGTCCTGGGCATCGTTCCACGCTGGCTGGCAAGTGATTTCGATGCACTCGGTGCCGTCCGCGCTTTCGCGGGTAAAGGTCACGGCCTGGCCGGTGCCGGCTTGCTGCAGGTAGGCCTGGCAGGCCATGTATTCCTGCGTGCCCCACAACTCGCGCAGCGACAGGCCCACGATCTGCTGCGCCGGCAAGCCGTAGCGACGTGCATACGCCTCGTTGACGAAGACATAGCGCTGCTGCATGTCGATGAAGGAGATAAAGTCCGGCACATGGTTGGCAATCGCCTCGATGCGCTTCTCGCTGGCGGCGGCGCGGTCCTTGGCGGCCTGCAGCGCGGCCTCGCGCTCCGACAGCCGGGCCACGACCTCGGCGAAGCTCGACGCCAGCTCGCCGATCTCGTCGGCACGGCCGACCGGCAGGTCCGCCACGGCCTTCGGGTCGGTGCCGAGCTGGCGCACCGCGCGGTGCAGCCGCTGCAGCGGCGCCAGCAGCCGCCACATCACCAGCCACATCAGCGCGGCCGCGATCACCATGGTGATCGCCCCCATCACCAGGGTCCGCTTGCGCACCGTGAGCAACGGCGCATAGGCTTCGGCCGCGGGCAGCACCGCGACCACCTCCCAGCCGTTGGACGCCAGCAGGTAGCGCGCGACGATCGGCTGGGTCGGCGTCAGGATCTCCAGCAGCGCGGGCGGCTGCTCGGCGCCGCAGGCTTCGTCGAGGGCGCGCGCGGGCGCCAGCAGGCGCGACACGTCAGGATGCATCGCGTAGCGGGGATTGGTGCCGGAAGACACCAGGCAGAAGCTGCCGGTAGTGCCGACCCGGCTGTGCGACAGCTCGCGCAGGAAGTTGCTGTCCGCCAGGTTCAGCACGCCGCCGACCACGCCGCGCAGTTCGCCGGCGGGCCCCAGCATCGGCACCGCCAGCACCACGCCCGGTGCATTGGTCTGCTTGCCCTGGATCAGGTCCGACACCGCGAACGACTGGCCGTGCAGGACATCGCGGAAATAGTCGCGGTCGTTGACGCGCAGGCGCACGCCATCGGGCACGGCGGTGCTGAACGTCAGTTCGCCATCGGGCGAAGCCAGGAACACGGCATTGAAGGTCTCGGGAATTTCCACCAGACCGTGCGCCGCCTTGCGCAAATCGGCCGGTTTGGCGCCATGGAGCGCGGAGAACTGGCGTGCCACCCGCTGCAGCACGGCGGCGCGTGCCTGCAGCTTTTCATCGAGCTGCTCGGCGACCATCTCGACCAGCGTGTCCTGCTGCGCCTGCAGCAGGTTTTTCAGGCTGTCATAGGCGTAATACTGGGCGTAGAGCGCGCGCAGCACGATGATCAGCGTCACCACCCCCGCCGTGGCCAACGCCATCCGATACTTCAAAGAGTGCTGCATGATTGACTTCTTTATTGTGCGCACTGACCCGGTGTCCCGTCCATCGACCCGCTCGAGAGTGGAATCGTCGGTCCGGTGACGTGAAAATAAGATTAGCAGAAGTCAAGCGACATTTCGAAACTGTTTGCAACAGCGGGTGCAAGTGCAGAAGCGGGGTGCTTTCGGAAAGGGCGGGGCGATGGATGCGGAAATGAAAAAAGCCAGCGCGAGGCTGGCTTTTTTGAAACTGGTGGGTGGTACAGGGATTGAACCTGTGACCCCTGCCGTGTGAAGGGACGGCCTCGCGCAGTGCGAACGCGAGTATAGCGCAAGCGGGTGCCACTCGGACGCAAGTCGGCGCGAGTCGGGCGCGAGTCGGGCGCGAGTCAGGCGCAAGTCGGGCGCAAGTTGCCTGCTGTGTGGAAAAATTGGGCCTGCCTTCTTCCGAAGGGGGATGGGGAAAAAGCAACTAAAACGATACGCGCGCCGCCCCTTTCCCTAAAAGGGGCGTGGCGAGTGACGCACGTGTCGCCGCGTTCGCGCAGCACGTCCACAACCCATGTTGAAAGAGGCGGTGATTATCCCCGCGCTGCCCGGGTTGGCACGTTCGAAAATCACGTACCAATTTCGATCCTGTGGTGTCGGTCCACTGAGCGGCCTCTTTCGTCGTCACAGAAGCACCTTTGGAAAGCCTAAACTGGATCAGCTACGGCCTTTTTTCGTGGCTACCTTGGGGGCAGCCCGGACCTTTCCACTTCGGCTTGTGGGTCCGGGCTGTTGTTGTTTGGGCAGGCGCCATTTGCACATGATGCAGTGGAACAGGCCACGGGCAACACGCCAGCGCACCGCCAGCGAATCCGCGCCGCACGCACAGCACCGGAACATGGACTGACCAAACGCGCCCCCTTCGGCTTCGGGTGTCACTTCCACCCATCCGTGGATGGCCACGTCATCGCCCGCCACACCGCCGCTGCGCTGCCTGCCCATGCCTCCCCCGTCGTTGTCTCATATCGACATAGTAGGAAAAAGCCGCCGGCCGCCGGCGAGGCACAAGACGGCCGGGGATAAGAGTAGTTCAGTTCGGAAAAGCGTTCGCTCGACGTTTTGTCACCCTAGAGCAAAAATCTAGAGTTGTCTTGGCGTTGCCGTTCCAAAAATCACTTGTTCTGCGAAATATCTAACTATCGGAATGATTTCATAAATTACATCCTCCGATTCCGAGAGTGGTATATGACATTCCTCCCTCTTGTACTTGTCGCTCGAATGAACAATCGCGTTTCGAACATGTTTCATTAATTTTGCGGCGTTGGAAATTGCATGTCCTTCCTTAAGCGAAATTTCGAGCGATTCGCCGAAAATTACACGTTTTTTCGAGTACAATTTTTCGCCAAAATCGCTCTCCAAATTTGCGACATATGCGATGAAATCTTCCTCGGACGTGAAGCGTTGTAGCACTTTTCTTAGCATCTCAGTTTCATCATCCTGTGCCGCCTGCTTTCGAACAAGTGAGATCAGCCGATCTAAACCATCAGAATTAACAGAAAAATTAGGTCGATTGAGAAGCGTCTTAAGTTGGTGGTGGAGGCTATCCTCCGAGACGCGAAGGAAGTAGTACTCTAGTACATGGTAGTAGGCGAGATAGCTTTGGCTCGGGAAGGGGCTGCTACGTGCCACCTTATAGAAACTTACGATGTTCGGATCGTAAGTTACTTTGGGGATGGTCCACTCGGGTTCAATCAATGAATCAACTTTTGAAATTGATCGGCGGGCGCGTGGTCGAAAGATCTCATAACAAATTCTGCGCTCAACGGCCAATTTCAAAAGACAAGCGCGAATGGCTTCTATTGCTGTCTCTTTAATATTGTTCGGAGTTTTCCTGCCGCCAGCCATGTAGGTTGCAGTTATTGGGCGGAAAAAAATAAATGCGAGCGGCTTCGCGGATCTTGATGACAGATTTCGTGTAATTCTCTGGTGAACGAATGATTTGAAATATTGCGCGTATTCAGGCGAATCGAAGTGGGCGAATGCATACGAGGCTGATGCTCGTTGGATGACAATTTTTCTGTTGGGCTCGCCATTGAACGTTGCGTCGTCGCCTTCGCGGAAAATATCGAGGTCGAGTCTGGCGAGAGGAACTTCTACCGAATTGTTAAGAATGTACGTTCGATCATTTGCGTCGAAGTTTTTGCTTCTTGCTCGCCGATAATTTGCATAGGCGTTTTCTAAATCCTCGTCTCGTCGAATCCGTATTTCGTTACCGTCTATGGTTAGATGCAGCGTGTCCTGTCGAATTTCTGATGTAATGCCGAAAGTTGCCAGACGCGTGGAGATATGTTCATTTAAAGTCATTATTTTTATCGACCCAATTTACGAAAAAGAAGACAGATTTTCCTGCTTGGTGTCCCATTATGTTGAGCATGCGCAACGCAGCATCATTTCACAGCAGTCATTCGACTCGCATCCTACTAAAGTGGGGGGTACTTTTTGCATAGCTGTACGCCCCCGTCTCAGACAACCACTGGACGCGCAAAGCTGGTAGGTCAGTAGACGTGTTTCAAGTGTCAAGTTATTTAGCAGGAAAAGAGGTCATCGCCGGGCTGCGGCTTACGGCTGCGCCGATTGCGTGTGGGCATTGCCGTGGACGACTGGTCGCGGGCACGACGTGCAACAGGCGCCAGTCGCAGCGCACGGCACGTGGCCAAAATGAAAGCCCGTAGCGCGCCGATCTCATTTAACAGTACTCGGCGCACCTTAAGCCGGTTGTCATCTGTTGGTGATATCGGCAGACGTTCTAGCGCTGCCGATACACGCCGGTATCTGGCCATCGAATCGCACAGGGTCGCTAACGCTACTTCATCCGCCGCCGCAAAATGGTCATCGTTGACCCCAGCCACGATTTCATCCCAGATTGCAGCCGCCCCCCTCACGGTCAGCAGAGGGGACGCTTCCCACGGCTGGCGGCTCACGGCCAACGTCAGGTTTCTTTCGGTGGTGGCTTTCATGGGTTTGTTCCTTCCAAATTTGCTCCGCAGAAGCGGCAGGAGGCCCGTGGTTGCGTCGAGCGATTCGGGGGGCGCCTTGGACTCTTCACCTCACAAAAAGCCCGGCAAACGGGGGATATTTTTTTTGGTGGCTCTTCGAAGCCCGCATGGTCAAAAACCGTTTTTAAAAGTGACCTACCCGCCCCGCCGCGGTGTGCCCCGGCGCGCTGGCGATGCTCGCGCGCACTGCAACGCGCGGCGTGCGTCAGGGCGCAGGCGAGGGGGCAGGCCATCGGCGCTTGCGCGCAGCGTCGCAGGGATGGCAACGCTTCGACGCGCGGCCCATCCGCGCGGACGGCGCGAAGTCAACGGAAGCGGCGTGAAGACCGGCGCTTTGTCCATCGCATCACGGTGCCGGCACCAGCACGGCCACGCGGCCAGCGCCACGCACGTGGAAGACGGCCGGCACCAGCGAACGAATGGCGCTCATGTCCTGTTGCCACAT
Source organism: Cupriavidus sp. SS-3 (assembly GCF_035818815.1). NCBI lineage: Bacteria > Pseudomonadati > Pseudomonadota > Betaproteobacteria > Burkholderiales > Burkholderiaceae > Cupriavidus > Cupriavidus sp. SS-3. The sequence continues at coordinate 89,209 of NZ_JAYLVT010000023.1, read as the reverse complement.
GCTCAGGACGGGGTGCGCTACCACGGGGGTGGCGGCGTTGTCCACGATGGGCAGGGGCACGGTGTCTTCCATGTGCAACGTAGCAGCGTCTGACACCGCCACGTCCGGCGCACCGCTCATGCCCACCAGCAGGTCCGCAGCGTCCAGCAGGATCACGCTATCGGTGGCACCCGTGGCCAAGTAAGGCAGGCCGAAAATGGAATCGTCACGCAGGGCACCAGCCGCAGCAGCAGCGGGCAAGTACGTGTAAGGCAGCACGAAGACAGGCGTGGACAGGTTGGGCACGGCGGCCAGCAGCGCGGCAAGGTCCGTTGCTGCATCGCCCGTGCTGGTCACTTCGGTGGCGCCGTACAGCAGGCCAGAGGGTCGGCCGCTGGCTTCACTGCCCTGCGTGTCGTCCACCAGCGCCGCGTCCACCGTCGCTTGGATGTCTTCGGCCATGATGGCTTCAAACGTGGGCAACGCGGGTGCGTCCATCAGTTCGTTGGTGGCCACGGTGATGACGGCCACGCGCCCGCCCAGCAGCGGCGCGGTGGACAGCCCGGCGCCTGACACGGGGATGGGCTGGCCTTCCACGTGCCATACCGCCGCTAGGCGCTTGCCGAAGTCACGCACAGGAATGCGAACGCGGCCACGGACCACCGGCACGCCCACCGATAGCGCGGCCAGTTGCGTGAACAGACTTCCGGCCAACGCTGTGGCCGCGTATTCGGCCACAGCGTCTTCCATAAGTTCCGCCGCCCATCCGGGCGTGGTGGTGTCCGCAGGGTTCTGCGCGGCCTTGGCGGCAGCGATAGCTACACCAGCGCCGGGCCACATGCGTTGAATGACGTTATCCACGCCTTCGCCTGTGCGGCGGTGGTGGAATGCGCCGATGGCCAGCGCGGCAAAGATAGACGGCAGCGGCTTGGAAATCATGGTCAGGCTCCGATAGGGTTATTCATCGGCGGCAGTAGGTGCGGCCGGCGCAGCAGGTGCAGACGGTGCGGAAGGCGTGGGCGTGGCCAAGGCGTTTTCCAGCGGCACTACCTGCGCTTGGACGCGCGGGGAATCGCCGGCCTTGGCGCGCGGCAAGCCCATGCGCTGGCGCGCTTCATTGGGTGCGAACAACCCGCCCGTAATGCCCTTGGTCAATCCGTCCACCCGGGCCACGAAGTCAGGCCGCATCAGCGCGTCCATATCGAATTCCAAGTATTCGCCAGGCGGAAGCTCAAACAACACGTCTAGGGCCTGCTCGATGTGTTCCACCATGAAGCCCAAGCCCGTGGACAACCAGTTGGAAATCAACTGTTCCGTGTTGGCCACGGTGACGCCTTCCATTTGCCCGATGACAGGCAGCGGCACCCGGAACACGCGGGCGATTTCCGCCACGGTCATTTTTTGTGTCTCAATAATCTGGCTGTCCTGACTGCTGAAACTGGTGGGTTGCCACTTCAAGCCCCACCCCAAAATTGGCACGCGGCCGGCGCCACTGTTCGCGGACAGTTGTTCCCATTGCTCGCGCAGTTCGGCCATTTGCTTGGACGTTAGCTGCGTGTCGGTTTGCAGCACGCCGGACGGGCGCGAAAAGTTCTGAAAGAAGGTCGCGTGGTGCGCGCCAATGGAATTTCCCGTGGCCACGGCCATGGCGGCGGCCGTGATGGGTGACACGCCCTTTAGGGGATGCTCCGGGCAGTTGATCCGCAGGTGCAGCGCGTCCCGTTGCGCAACGGCAAAACTCCAGTTGTCTTCAAGGCGTACCTCCGCGCGGCGCGGCGGCACTAGGCCGTTGTCCGCAATCGCATAGAACACCTCGCGCGAGTCCGGGTCCACCATGGGTTGCGTTAGGTGCGGGCCGGCAATATGCAACGCGTCTATTTCGTCCCGGCCGTTGCGCGTGGCGAAGGCGATGCCGTTGCCTTCGTATAGCTCGGTCGAAATTAGGTTTACCAAAAAGTCCGCGCGCGTCTGGTAGCCATTGGGCCGGCGCATCACGCGCGTGGCTGCGCTGTTTATCACGCGCTCACGCCCACCGTTGGGCAGGTCGCGCCAATGGTTCACGGGCAGGCTTGCAATGGTCTGCGCGTAGGCGGACACGCACGCGGCCACGGTCGGGTTGGGCTGGTGGGGCAGCGGGCTTATGCCAAGTTGCCACCAGTTCCACGGCATCGACGCGGCCAACAGTCCGTGCGATGTCGGGATGACTGGACCCGGGCCACGCCACCATGATTTCACGTAGGCCGGCAGGGTCGCGGCGCGAAGCATCAGGGCGTTGGCCATCATCATTTCCCCTTCGCACGTGCCAGCGCATCGGCTATGGGCCGGCGCGTGTCGGCTTCTTCGTGCAGTTCGGCCAGCACCAGCCGCGCGCCGCGCTGCAATTCCACTTCCAACCTGAAGTTGGTCGTTTGCCTGCGCACGGCCATCAATTCGAGTGTCAACCTGTTCAGCAGCTTGTCCACGCCTTCCATTGCGTCGGACACGGCGCCATACGTGGCCGCGTTCTTGTTCTCCTCTTGGCGGCACGCCGCGATGGCCCGGGCAATATGGGCCATGCGGTCTTCGATGCTGTCCACGATCACGCGCCGCGTCAGCGGCAACCCGGCGGTTGGTGTCGTCATGGCTTGTCACCTGCGAAAATAAAGGCCGGGTGTTCGAACTTGGCCAGCAGGCCGCGCGCCAGCGCAAACACCATCAGGTCATCGGCCGACAGGCACCCGCCCGGCGCGTCTTCCAGCGCGCAGGCAAGGCGCCTAATGTCGGCGTCATGCTCATAAACCAATTGCCGGGCGGCATAGTCCGCCATGGCGCCAGTACCTCGTCCTGGCATTGCGGTGTTGATGTCGCGTGCGGCGCGTATGTGGTCGGCATGTCGGGCCGCAGCGATGGGTTCCGGTAAGCGCGTCACGGCGCGGTCCGCGTGATAGCCCGCCAGCAGCACGGCAAGAATGTGCGAGGGGCGGCCATCGCTCAAAAATTCGACGTGTGCCGGGGCCATCGTGACGGCGCGTACCGTCATTCGGCATTGCCATGCCACGATGACCGTCGCGGCCAACCCGATGGCGGGACTCTGCGGCAGGCTATACGCCTCGTCGGGGCCGTAGGGGAACACGGGTTCGTCGGGGTCGAAGTCGGGTGTCATGCCGCAACGGATTTGCGCAGCGCGCGCACGGCGTCGGTAAGAATTCGCTTGTCGTGCGCGCGGGCGTGGATAAATTGCACCAACGCGTCCGGCTGGGACGTGATGAGCCGCCATCCGTTGCTTGGGTCGCGGAGCACCAGCCGGCTTTCCAGCAGCTTTTCCATGTCCGGCGCGAGGAACCGCCGCAGGTTTCCATCGGTCCTGAACATGCCTAAGCGTTCGGTGCGCAAGCACGGGCCGGGGCCATAGATGGGAATGAAGCGGGGGTGATTGGGCGTGTGGGCGGTCATGGGCGAATCTCCACGGTGGTGTGGTGATTCGGGGACCGGATGAACCATCGCCCGTAGGGTCGGGGCGTTGGCGGCCAGCGCGCACGAACCACCACCGTCTTGGGGTGATGGTTCGGGCCGGCACACCGTTGCCCGAAGGATTTACCCGGTAGACTACACCTCCATGAGCAAAACGCAAATGTGATTTAGGCCGCCGTGCCCTCTGCGCCGGCAGTGTCCGGCCAGCGCGGGCGCGCGCGGCTTCACGTTGTCCATCATCTGGGTGTTCCGGTTGGTTCGCCTTCGATTAGCCGCTTATAGCGAGCCTGTTCTTCAGGAAAGTCTTCGAGGAACGCGCGGCGCTTTCCCTTGGTTGTCTTGATGGGGTGTTGGCCGGCCAGTGCCTTTGCGATGCCGCGCCGCTTGCGCTTTCGCCACCAGTGCAGCCACGCAGGACCAAGGACGACATGTGGCAATGCCGAAGACGGTTGCGGTTCCGGTAATGTGGCCGGCATCAGGCCGCGCCGTACGCGTTCGTCCCGCAGGCGCCGTGCGAAGTGCGCGGCTTGCTCGGGCAGGCTGACAGCTGGGGCGCGGCGCAGTCGGTCTTCGATGTCGGCAACCAATTCGGGCGGCCAGCGTTCCAGCGTGGCCAGCGCGGCGACATCGGCACGGATAGCGGCCAGCATGGAACGGACTTGGGCGAGGGTGGGCAGGTTGTGCATGGCTTTACCCTTCAAAGCCGGCAAACGCAGCTTCCCCTTCTGGCGTCCAGAGATACGCGCCGCAGGAAAGCCGGTAGGTCACATCGGCACCGCGCCGCACGAAGTCAGCAAAGCGGCGTGGCCAGCATGGATGCGTTGGCATGGTCAGCGGTTCCCATAGCTGCCAGAACCGGGCCAGCGCGAATTCGAGGTACCGGGGTTCCATCCGCGTCAGCGCGCGTACGTCTTCGTCTTTGCGGCGCACAAGGGCAGCCACCGTGTGCAAGATTGCCGGCGCCCGTGAACCGTTCTCTGCAAGCCAGCCACGAAAGCTAATGTTCCGGTGTGGCTGGCACAGTGTGTCGAGGGTTGCGCCTTGGATGGTTTCGCCTTTCTCTCTGTACTCTCTTGGTACCTCTAAATACAGTGGCACAGAACTGGTACCACTTTCGGCCAGAACTGTGCCCACTTTTGAACCCGAACTACACCCACTTTGGCTGTCGGGGGTGCCCGAGTTGGCCCCAGTTTTCGCGCTCAAAAGGGGCACAGAACTGTGACCATTCTCCGAAGCGGCAGATTCAAAAGTGGGCGCCGGAGTGGTACCACTTTCGGCCGGGTCGTCGTCATCGTCGTCTTCGGAAGTGGGCACAGAACTGGCACCACTTTCGCTTGCGGCGGCCCGCTTGTGTTGCAATGCAGTCAGGTCTAACCCGTACACCCGGATGGTGCGAGAGCGGCCGTTGATTTCGACACGGCGACTTCCATCGGGGACCAAGACCCCTTCCCGGATTAACTGGCCACGTATGCGCTTCACGCTGCGTTCAGCAACGCCCATACGCTTGGCCACGGTCGCGTTGGCGGCCCATAGCTCTCCGGTGTCTTCGTTGGCATAGCTCGCAAGGAACACCAGCACCCGCCACCCCGCCGCATCCATTACGGGCGCCAAGTCCAATACCTGTTCCATTAGCTTGTAGCCCATGGTCATTGCTCCGCCTGCGGCTGGATCGGGCCAGCGGCATAGCGCGGGCGGTCCTTCTGCCAGTCCCACAAAAATGGCCGGTACTCGCCATATTCGGGATGCAATGCCTCTTCCGTCAGGCCGAGGGCGCGGAGGATGTCAGACGGTGGGCAGTTCGTGTCGCACCCGAAATGCACCTGCTGGTTAGCGAGCCAACCGAAATGCAGGTCACGCCGGCAAAGCGGGCACCGCGCCTTGCCCCGGTTGTAGGTGACAGGCTCAACGTGTCGCAGGCCGGGGGATGCAATGAAAACGGACAGGGACATAACCATTCCTTTTTCGTTGGGGTAAAGCTCCGCCCATGCCGCCCGGCCAAATGCCGGGCGTGTTCTCGGTTGGTTCGTTCCCTTGTTTTCTGGTGCGGCGCTGGCGTGCTTCTGTGGCACGCGGAGGCAGGATCAGGCCGCTTGTCTGTCGGCCCTCGGTGCGGAAGCCGGGGTCGGTTCGCGGTCGTCTTCGACGGTGCCGCGCGTGAGCAATTCGAAGGCGGCTTGCTCGAAGCGTTCGCTGTCGGCAATGGTGCCGCGATTGCCCGGTACCTTGCGCAGTATGTCCAGTTCGCGCAGGCGCGGGCCGTGGCGAGTGTTGAAATGAAACCAGCTATCCAGCGTGCCGGACATGTTCAATTCCGGGTGCTGCTGTTGGGTGAATTGCATCCAGAGGCTTGGGGCTGGCTTCCACTTGTTAATCTTCGGTTCCATAGTCGCTCCGTCGTGGGTTTCACATGCTTCGGGCAGGTGTCCTATCCCACGGTAGAAAAAACGGCTGTTTTGGGGCAAGTCAAGGATGCTTGCCGGCCTTGGCAATAGGACTTGCCGCGCCCGGCGACCCGCGCCAGCCAACAAAAAACCCGGCACGTGTGCCGGGTGTATCAGGGTTTGTCAGGAGGCGATTTGCGCGCGGGCGCTAAGGCTGTTGCCGCGTCATGCGGCGGTTCGCCACGACCGTTCGGTGGCTTCGCGCAGGGTCTTGGATTCCAAGTGTCCATATCTGCGTTGCAGGATCAGCGACGAATGCCCCAAGACTTGCGAGGCCACGGCAAGGGTGGTGCCGGCGCGTAGCAGTTCAGCGGCGCGGTGATGGCGCAAGTCGTGCAGATGCAGGTCGGGTCGGCCGATGGCGCGTGTCAGCTTGGCCCACGTGTTGCGGTAGTTAACGGGCTGGCCCTTGACCTTGCTTTCGAACAGCAGCGCATCGGGGTCGCGCTTGGGCCAAACCCGGCGCATGAGCGCAGCGGTGTCTTCGGAAAAGAACAGTTGCCGGGGTTTGTCGGTCTTGGTCTGCATCACGGTGATGGTGCGGCTGTCCAGATCGACGTCGCGCCAGCGGCGTTCGCGGATTTCGCCGCGCCGCCCGCCCGTCTCGATGGACAGGCGAACGAAGACAGCAAAGCGGCGGTCACGGAAGGCGTGGGCACCGTTGAGGATGGCGCGGATTTCGCGGTCGGAGATTTCCACGCGGCGGATGCCTTCTTCGTAGCGTTGCAGGCCAAGGGTGGGGGAGACGAAGCCGGCCGGCGCGAGGTGGCGGCGCACGGCCCATTTGTAGACCGTGCCGATGGTGCTGGTGTCGCGGTTGATGGTGCTGGGCTGGTAGAGGCCGGATTGCAGCATGGCTTCGGCGGCCAGCGAAATGTCGCGGGTGGTCAGCGTCCACGCCGCCAGATGGCCGAACGCCTCCTTCCACTTGCGTAGTCGGAGGTCGGCGCCGTCAAACTGGACCGCGCTGTAGGCGTCGATCAGTTCGGCGAAGGTCAGGTCAGCGGCTTGGTGTTCGCCGACTTGGGCCATGGCGGCCCGCAAGTTGATTTTGGGTCTCATGTGCAAGGCTCCTTGGTGCACTGTGCAAAAGGTGCCTGCCCGAAGCCATGATCCCAAAGCGAAAAGCCTTGCTAGGCAAGGCTTCACGGGTAAATCTGGTGGGTGGTACAGGGATTGAACCTGTGACCCCTGCCGTGTGAAGGCAGTGCTCTACCGCTGAGCTAACCACCCCTGTCTGCGTCGTCGTTGCCGTGCAGCAGAGAAATGAGATTATGCAGAGGTTCTTGTATCTTGTAAAGCCCTTTTTTGAATTTTCTTAGGCGGCCAGCGTTCCGGGGGCTTCGACAGGATCTTCCTGCCATACCGTCTTGCCGCCGCTGGCCTTGTCCAGTCCCTTCAGCAGGGCCAAGTGGGCCTGCTGCTCCTCATCCGTGGCGCGCAGCACCGGCAGTGCTAGCCGCGACAGGTCGGCGGTCGTGACCACACCGCCCTGGCCGCTGCCGCTGTCGAGCGTGTCGATCACCAGCGAATCCTGGCCACGCGTCATGGCCAGGTAGACCTCGGCCAGCAGTTCGGCGTCCAGCAGTGCGCCGTGCAGCGTGCGGTGGGCATTGCTGATGCCGAGGCGCTCGCACAGCGCATCCAGCGAGTTGCGCTTGCCGGGGAACATCTGCCGCGCTTCGCGCAAGGTATCGATCACGTTGCCGACATGCTGGCGGAACGGCGGCAGGCCCAGCAGCTGGAATTCCATGTCGAGGAAGCCCAGGTCGAACTGCGCGTTGTGGATGATCAGCTCGGCGTCCTGCACGAACTCGCGGATATCGTGGACGACCTCGGCAAAGCGGGGCTTGTCGGCCAGGAACTCGACCGTGATGCCGTGGACCGCGATCGCGCCCTCGTCGATATCGCGCTCGGGGTTGACGTAGAAGTGCAGGTGGCGTCCCGTCAGGCGGCGGTTCATCAGCTCGACGCAGCCGATTTCGATCAGGCGGTCGCCGGTGGCGGCATTCAGGCCGGTGGTTTCGGTATCGAGAACGATTTGTCGCATGGCGGGCATTCTAGCGGAGCGGGGCGGGCGTTCCGCGCTTGTTGTTGGTGGTGCTGAAGGTTCCGGTCAGCGGCCGATCGATTCGACGCCGCGGTTGGCCAGCGCGTCGGCGCGCTCGTTGCCGGGGTGGCCGTTGTGGCCGCGCACCCAGTGCCAGGAGATCTGGTGCGGCTGCGCCAGGGCGTCCAGCGCCTGCCACAGGTCGGCGTTCTTGACCGGCTTCTTGTCGGCGGTTTTCCAGCCGCGCGCCTTCCAGCCGGGCAGCCATTCGCTGATGCCTTTCTGCACGTACTGGGAATCGGTATAGACGCGCACCACGCACGGCCGCTTGAGTGCGCGCAGCGCTTCGATCACGGCGGTCATTTCCATGCGATTGTTGGTGGTGTTCGGCTCGCCGCCGAACAGCTCTTTTTCGCTGGTGCCGGCGACCAGCACTGCGCCCCAGCCGCCGCGGCCGGGATTGCCCTTGCAGGCGCCGTCGGAGTAGATCGTGACTTCTTGCATGTGATTCCGTGGTGGCCGCCCGCGGGTCGGGCGGCGCATTGAGGGCGAGGGCGGAGCGCGCGCGGCCGCACCGCGTCAGCGTTCCCTGCCCGGGGTCTTGCCGTGGGTGCCGGTGGGCGTGGCCACCGGTGCCGACACCGGCGCCAGCGCCGGCTTGGTCTTCCAGGCGGGTCCGACCAGGCGGATATTGCGCACGCGCTTGATCGCCGAGATCATATAGACCGCGCCGAAGATCGGCCACCAGCGGTCGCCGGCCTTTTCCATGAAGGCGGCGCGCTGCAGCCAGCGGTCGGTACGGTACGGCGGGCAATAGCAGCCGAAGCGGCCGCGGATGATATCGAAGCCGAGCAGCTTGAGCCAGTCCTTGATGCGAACGAAGCCGATCTGCTGGGCGTCGGTCGGCAGGAACGGCGTGGCGCCGAGCCGGTTCATGCCCTGGCGCGCGCCCCACAGGCTCATCGGGTTGAAGCAGGTCACCACCACGCGGCCCTCGGGCATCAGCACCCGCGAGACTTCGCGCAGCACTTCATGCGGGTCTTCGGCGAATTCCAGGATATGGGGCAGGGTGACGAGGTCGATGCTCTGGGTGTCGAACGGCAGTTCATCGAAGCGGCACAGCAGCTGGCGCGCGTCCGGATGTGCGGCACGGGGCCCGTGCGGGCCGCTGGACGGATCCAGCGCCAGCGCCGAGAACGGCATCCGGTTCTCGCGCAGGGTGTCGATATAGGGCAGTCCCAGCTGGACCGCGTGATAGCCGAAGATGTCGGCCACGGTCCGGTCGTACTGCTGCGCCTCCCAGCGCAGCATGTACTCGCCGGGCGGCGAGGCCAGCCATTCTTCCCAGCTTACAATCGGGTGATTGGGACGATTGGACATAGGAGCATGCGCATGTTGAAGGTTGAGCCGATCCCGGCGTTCCAGGATAACTATATCTGGGCCATCCACGACGGGCACTGCGCCGCCGTGGTCGATCCTGGCGAGGCCGCGCCGGTGGAGCGCTTCCTGGCGCAAAGCGGTCTGGCTCTGGGCGCTATTGTAATCACCCATCACCACGGCGATCACCAGGGCGGCGTAGCCGAGCTGCTGGCGGCGCATCCGCGCGCGCCGTCCGGCGAACCGCTGCCGGTGCTGGGGCCGGCGGGCGAGCGTATCGGCGGGCGCACCCGGGCGCTGCGCGAAGGCGACGTGGCGCCGCTGGAGGCGCCGGCGCTGACGCTGCGCGTGCTGGACGTGCCCGGCCACACTGCCGGCCATATCGCCTACGTCGCCGACCTCGGCGAAGCCGGCCCGGCGGTGTTCTGCGGCGATACCCTGTTCGCCAGCGGCTGCGGGCGCCTGTTCGAAGGCACGCCGGCGCAGATGCTGGCGTCGCTCGACAAGCTGGCCGCGCTGCCCGGGGACACCCGCGTCTATTGCGCGCACGAATACACGCGCAGCAACGTGCGCTTCGCGCGCGCGGTGGAGCCCGGCAACGCCGCGCTCGAGGCATGGGAGCAGCGCGTCGAGGCGCTGCGCGCCGCGGACCGGCCGACGCTGCCGACCACCATCGCCCACGAGCTCCAGGTCAACCCGTTCCTGCGCTCGCGCGAACCGGCGGTGCGCGCCGCGGTGTCGGCCCATGGGGGCGCCACCGCGGGCGATGCGCAGGCGTTCGGCGCGCTGCGGGGCTGGAAGGACAACTTCCGCTGAGGCCTGGTCGGCTCCGGATACCGGCTATGTGGAAAATCTGATTGACGCGATACGCGGTTTTTTTTAGCATCACGCAACCTTTTAGCGTCACGATTTGAGAACTTAATGAAAATTGGTCGATTACTGGCGGTGGTCGCGTGCGCCGCGCTGCTTGCAGCGTGCGCCAGCACCCCCACGCCGCCTGAAGGCGCCGACGGTGCCGCGACCGCCCAGACTGCCAAGCGGGACCCGCTCAACACCCTCAGCGACAAGTCCGCGCTCTCTTCCACTTCCACCATCAATGTCGACCAGGGCGGCCTGGACTGGCTGCGCGGCCCGTCCAACGATATCTGGGATCGCATCCGGCGCGGCTTTGCCATGACGGACCTGGAGGGCACGCTGGTCGACGATCGCACCCAGTGGTATGCGCAGCGGCCGGAGTACATGGAACGGATGGTCGGGCGCTCGAGCCGCTACCTCTATCACATCGTCGAGGAGCTGGAGCAGCGCAAGATGCCGACCGAGCTGGCGCTGCTGCCGTTCGTCGAGAGCGCCTTCAACCCGCAGGCGCAGTCCACCGCCAAGGCGGCCGGGATGTGGCAGTTCATTCCCAGCACGGGCAAGTTCTATAACCTGAAGCAGAACATGTTCCGCGACGAGCGCCGCGACGTGCTGGCCTCGACCGACGCCGCGCTCGACTACCTGGCGCGGCTCTACGACATGTTCGGCGACTGGCACCTGGCGCTGGCGGCTTACAACTGGGGCGAGGGCGCGGTGTCGCGCGCGATCGCGCGCAACCAGGCGCGCGGGCTGCCGACCGACTACGCCAGCCTGCCGATGCCCAACGAGACCCGCTACTACGTGCCCAAGCTGCAGGCGGTCAAGAACATCATCGCCAACCCGGCCGCGTACGGCGTCAAGCTGCCGGAGATCCCGGACCACCCGTACTTCGTCACGGTCACCACCTCGCGCGACATCGACGTGAATCTCGCGGCCAAGCTGGCGGACATGTCGGTGGAGGAGTTCAAGGCACTGAACCCGTCGTTCAACCGGCCGGTGATCCTGGGCGCGTCGAACCCGCAGATCCTGCTGCCGTTCGATAACGCCGAACGCTTCCAGTACAACCTGAACACCTATCGCGGCGGGCTGTCGAGCTGGGCCGCGGTGACGGTGGACAGCCGCGAGCGCGTCGAGTCACTGGCGGCGCGCCTGAATGTCGACGCCGACACGCTGCGCGAGATCAACAGCATCCCCAAGGGCATGCGCCTGAAGGCGGGCTCGACCGTGATGATCCCGCGCTCGGGCCGGCATGACCAGGACATCAGCGCCACCCTCGCCGACAGCGCCATGCTGGCGATGGAGCCGGACCTGCCCGATGCCCGCCGGGTGGTGGTGCGCGCCGGCCGGCGCGATACCGTGACCTCGGTGGCGCGGCGCTATGGTGTCTCGGCGGGGCAGGTGCAGTCGTGGAACAAGCTTTCCGGCACCAAGCTGGTGGCCGGCCAGAGCCTGGTGCTGATGGTGCCGGTGCGCGGCGCCGGCGCCGTGCGCGCGGCCCGTGCCGAACGCGCGGACCGGGCCGAGCGGGCCGAGCGCAGCGAACAGGCCAGCCGCAAGGAACCGTCCGGCAAGGGCGCCAAGGTGGTGCGGGTTTCCGCCAAGGGCAAGGGCGAGACGCGCCCGCGCGTGGTGGTCGAGGCCTCGCCGCGACGCGGGGCCAAGGCGCCGGCAGTCGCCAAGGTGTCGGCCAAGACCACCAGCAAGGCCAGCGCGAAAAGCGTCAAGGCGCGCTGACGGGATCGCGCCGGCGCGACGCCGGGGCAGCAAGAAGGGGCGATGCCGTCGGCACGCCCCTTTTTTCATGTGCCGGTGCCGCCCCGTGCGCCAGCGCGCTGAAAGCGTGGCCACGGCTGCCCGGGCCGGTGGCAAACTACGGGCATATCAACAACCACCGCAAAAGCGGAGGAGACAGACATGACGGCAAGCCATGCCGTGCATGCCCGTTCGCTGGCTGACCCCGAGGGGTTCTGGGCCGAACAGGCGGCACGCATCGACTGGGAAACCCCGTTCAGCCAGGTGCTCGACAACAGCCGCGCTCCCTTCACGCGCTGGTTCGTCGGCGGGCGCACCAACCTGTGCCACAACGCGGTCGACCGCCACCTCGCTGCCCGCGCCAGCCAGCCGGCGCTGCACTGGGTCTCGACCGAGACCGACCAGGCCCGCAGCTTCACCTACGCCGAACTGCACGACGAGGTCAGCCGCATGGCGGCGATCCTGCAAGGGCTGGGCGTGCAGCGGGGCGACCGCGTGCTGATCTACATGCCGATGATCCCGGAAGCCGCGTTCGCGATGCTGGCGTGCGCGCGCATCGGCGCCATCCATTCGGTGGTGTTCGGCGGCTTTGCCTCGGTCAGCCTGGCCGCGCGCATCGAGGATGCCCGGCCGCGCGTGGTGGTCAGCGCCGACGCCGGTTCGCGCGCGGGCAAGGTGGTGCCGTACAAGCCGCTGCTGGACGAGGCCATCCGGCTGTCATCGCACCAGCCCGGGAAGGTGCTGCTGGTGGATCGGCAACTGGCCGACATGCCCCGCACCGAAGGCCGCGATGAAGACTATGCCGCGTGGCGCGAGCGCGTCGCCGGCGTGCAGGTGCCGTGCGTGTGGCTTGATTCAAGCGAGCCGTCCTATGTGCTCTATACCTCGGGCACCACCGGCAAGCCCAAGGGCGTGCAGCGCGATACCGGCGGCTATGCGGTGGCGCTGGCCACCTCGATGGAATACATCTTCTGCGGCAAGGCCGGCGACACCATGTTCACCGCGTCGGACATCGGCTGGGTGGTGGGGCACAGCTATATCGTCTATGGCCCGCTGCTGGCCGGCATGGCCACGCTGATGTATGAAGGCACGCCGGTCCGCCCCGATGGCGGCATCCTGTGGCGCCTGGTCGAGCAATACCGGGTCAACCTGATGTTCAGCGCGCCCACCGCGATCCGGGTGCTGAAGAAGCAGGACCCCGCGTGGCTGACACGATACGACCTGTCCAGCCTGCGCCTGCTGTTCCTGGCCGGCGAGCCGCTGGACGAGCCCACCGCGCGCTGGATCCAGGACGGCCTGGGCAAGCCCGTGGTCGACAACTACTGGCAGACCGAATCGGGCTGGCCCATCATTGCCATCCAGCGTGGCCTCGAGGCGCTGCCGCCCAAGCTGGGTTCGCCCGGGGTGCCGGCCTACGGCTATGACCTCAAGATCGTCGACGAGAGCACCGGCGAGGAATGCCCGCCGGGACAGAAGGGCGTGGTCGCCATCGACGGCCCGCTGCCGCCGGGGTGCATGACCACGGTCTGGGGCGACGATGACCGCTTCGTGCGCACCTATTGGCAGGCGGTGCCGAACCGCCTGTGCTATTCCACCTTCGACTGGGGCGTGCGCGATGCCGACGGCTACGTCTTTATCCTGGGGCGCACCGACGACGTGATCAACGTCGCGGGGCACCGGCTGGGCACGCGCGAGATCGAGGAAAGCCTGTCGTCCAGCGCCGCCGTGGCCGAGGTGGCCGTGGTAGGCGTGCAGGACGCGCTGAAGGGACAGGTGGCAATGGCGTTCTGCATCGCCCGCGATCCGGCACGCACTGCCACGCCGGAGGCTCGGCTGGCGCTGGAGGGCGAGCTGATGAAGACGGTTGAACAGCAACTGGGCGCGGTGGCCCGCCCGGCGCGCGTGTTGTTCGTGAATGCGCTGCCGAAGACGCGTTCCGGCAAGCTGCTGCGGCGCGCCATGCAGGCGGTGGCCGAGGGCCGCGACCCGGGCGACCTGACGACGATCGAGGATCCGGGCGCGCTGGAACAGCTGCAGGCCGCGTTGAAGGGCTAGCGGGGCAGCGCGGAAGGAAGAGCGGTGGCGGTGTCGCACACGGCACACCGCATCGCCGCCTTGCCATCGGTCGTGATGCAGTCTAATATTTGAAGCATAAAATATTTAATCTTGATCTAGATGGCGGTGTAGTCCGGGACGGCGTGCGATATGCGGCGCGCCCGGCACAGCCGGCAGGAGGCAACAGATGCGCGTGCTTTGTATTGGCGGAGGCCCCGCCGGCCTGTATTTCGGCCTGCTGATGAAATTGCAGGATCCGGCCAACGAGGTCATCGTGGTCGAGCGCAACCGTCCCTACGATACCTTTGGCTGGGGCGTGGTGTTCTCGGACGCCACCATGGACAACCTGAAGCAGGCCGACCCGGCCAGCGCCAGCGAGATCAACGCCGCCTTCAACCACTGGGACGATATCGACATCCATATCGGCGGGCGCACCATCCGCTCGGGCGGGCATGGCTTTATCGGCATCGGCCGCAAGCGCCTGCTCAACATCCTGCAGGCGCGCTGCGAAGCGCTCGGGGTGAAGCTGGTGTTCGAGACCGATGTGTCCGACGACCAGGCGCTGGCGATGCAATACCAGGCCGACCTGGTGATCGCCTCGGACGGCCTGAACAGCCGCATCCGCACCCGCTATGCCGACACCTTCCGGCCGGACATCGATACGCGCCAGTGCCGCTTTGTCTGGCTGGGCACGCACAAGCTGTTCGATGCCTTCACCTTCGCTTTCGAGAAGACCGAGCACGGCTGGTTCCAGGCGCATGCCTACCGCTTCGACGACAACACCTCGACCTTTATCGTCGAGACCCCGGAAGCGGTCTGGCGCGCCGCCGGCATCGAGCAGATGAGCCAGGAAGAGGGCGTGGCCTACTGTGAGAAGCTGTTCGCGCGCTACCTCGACGGCAACAAGCTGATCAGCAACGCGGCGCACCTGCGCGGCTCGGCAATCTGGATCCGCTTCCCGCGCGTGATCTGCCGGCAATGGGTGCACTGGAACACCTTGCCGGACGGCCGCCGCGTGCCCGTGGTGCTGATGGGCGACGCCGCGCACACCGCGCATTTCTCGATCGGCTCCGGGACCAAGCTGGCGCTCGAGGATGCCATCGACCTGGCCGAGGAGATCCGTGGCAGCGGCCACGACGGCCTGCCCGATGCGCTGGCGCGCTATGAAGCCACGCGCGGCGTGGAAGTGCTGAAGATCCAGAATGCGGCGCGCAACTCGACCGAGTGGTTCGAGAACGTCGAGCGCTATGCCGGCAGCCTGCCGCCGGAGCAGTTCGCCTATTCGCTGCTGACGCGCTCGCAACGGATCTCGCACGAGAACCTGCGCGTGCGCGATGCCGGCTATGTCGCGCAGTTCGAGCACTGGCTGGCGCAGCAGGCCGGGGTGCCGGCCGACAGCCTGAAGCTGCAGGCGCACCAGCCGCTGCCGCCGATGTTCACGCCGTTCCGCGTGCGCGGCGTCACGCTGAAGAACCGCGTGGTGGTGTCGCCGATGGCGATGTACTCCTGCACCGAAGGCGTGCCGGGCGACTTCCATCTGGTCCACCTGGGCTCGCGCGCGCTCGGCGGCGCCGGCATGGTGGTGGCGGAAATGACCTGCGTGTCCCCCGATGCGCGCATCACGCCCGGCTGCCCGGGCCTGTGGAATGATGCGCAGCGCGACGCCTGGAAGCGCATCGTCGATTTCGTGCATGCCAGCAGCGATGCCCGCATCGCCATGCAGATCGGCCACGCCGGTCGCAAGGGCTCGACCCAGCTCGGCTGGGAAGCGATGGACCATCCGCTGCCGCAGGGCAACTGGCCGGTGATGTCGGCCTCGCCGCTGCCTTACCTGCCGGGGGAATCGCAGACCCCGCGCGCGATGACGCGCGCCGACATGGACCATGTGCGCGATGATTTTGTCGCCAGCGCGCGGCGGGCGGCCGAGGCCGGCTTCGACTGGCTCGAGCTGCACTGCGCGCACGGCTACCTGCTTTCCAGCTTTATCTCGCCGCTGACCAATACGCGCGACGACGCATACGGCGGTTCGCTGGCGGCGCGCCTGCGCTATCCGCTCGAGGTGTTTGCCGCGGTGCGCGCGGTGTGGCCGCAGGACAAACCGATGTCAGTGCGCATCTCCGCGCATGACTGGGTCGAAGGCGGCATCACGCCCGACGACGCCGTCGAGATTGCGCGCGCGTTCAAGGCCGCGGGGGCCGACATGATCGACTGCTCGTCGGGCCAGGTCAGCCCCGACCAGGCGCCGGTCTACGGCCGCATGTACCAGACCCCGTTCGCCGACCGCATCCGCAACGAGGCGGGCATCGCCACCATCGCGGTCGGCGCCATCTTTGAGGCGGACCACGTCGACTCGATCATCGCCGCCGGCCGCGCCGACCTGTGCGCGATCGCGAGGCCGCACCTGGCCAACCCGGCCTGGACGCTGCAGGAGGCCGCGCGCATCGGCTACCGCGACATCGCCTGGCCCAAGCAATACCTGGCGGGCAAGCGGCAGCTGGAAACCAATCTGGAACGCGCCGCGGCGCAGGAGAAGCAGGCATGACGGGCAGCACGGCAACTCTGGCCGGCCGGCACGCGCTGGTGACCGGCGGCGGGCGCGGCATCGGCGCGGCAATCGCGCGGCGGCTGCTGGCCGACGGCGCCAGCGTCACGCTGCTGGGGCGCGAGGCCGGCACGCTGCAGGCGACGGTGCAAGTCCTGCGCGAGCAGGCACCGGCAGGCGCCATCGTTTCGTTCGTCACGGCCGATATCGCCGATGTCGACAGCGTCGCGCGCGCCTTCGCCGCGGCCACGGAGCAGGCAGGTCCGGTCTCGATGCTGGTCAATAACGCCGGGCAGGCGCACAGCGCCCCCTTCATGAAGACCGATGCCGCGCTGTGGCAGCGCATGCTCGACGTCAACCTGACCGGCACCTTCCTGTGCACGCAGGCCGCACTGCCGGCGATGCTCGAAGCCGGCTGGGGCCGCATCGTCAACGTGGCCAGCACCGCCGGGCTGATCGGCTACGGCTATGTCAGCGCCTACTGCGCGGCCAAGCATGGCGTGATCGGGCTGACGCGCGCGCTGGCGCTGGAGACCGCAGCCAGGGGCGTGACCGTCAACGCGGTTTGCCCGGGCTACACCGAGACCGACATCGTGCGCGACGCCGTCGCCAATATCGTCGGCAAGACCGGCCGCACCGAAGACCAGGCGCGTGCCGAACTGGCCGCGCGCAATCCGCAGCGCCGCCTGGTTCAGCCCGAGGAAGTGGCCGACGCCGTGGCGTGGCTGTGCCAGCCGTCCGCCGGCGCGATCACCGGCCAGGCGATCCCGGTGGCCGGCGGCGAAGTGATGGCGGGCTGACAAGACAAGGACCTGAGAGAGAACCATGACTGATATCGCACTCGACATGCGCCACCACAAGCGCAGCTTTGCCGGCTATGAACCGCGGCACTTCCTGTGGTCGGTGTCCGACGACGGCAAGGTCGGGACCATCACGCTGAACCGGCCGGAGCGCAAGAATCCGCTGACCTTCGACTCGTATGCCGAGCTGCGCGACCTGTTCCGCGGCCTGTGCTACGCCAGCGACATCAAGGCGGTGGTGGTGACCGGCGCCGGCGGCAACTACTGCTCGGGCGGCGATGTGCACGAGATCATCGGCCCGCTGACGCAGATGACCATGCCCGAGCTGCTCGACTTCACGCGCATGACCGGCGACCTGGTCAAGGCGATGCGCGCATGTCCGCAGCCGGTGATCAGCGCGGTCGACGGCATCTGTGCCGGCGCGGGCGCGATGATGGCGCTGGCTTCGGACATGCGGCTGGGCACGGCGCAGGCCAAGACCGCGTTCCTGTTCACGCGCGTCGGCCTGGCCGGTGCCGACATGGGCGCGTGCACGCTGCTGCCGCGCGTGATCGGGCAGGGCCGCGCCAGCGAGCTGCTGTACACGGGCCGCTCGATGAGCGCCGACGAAGGGCTGCAGTGGGGCTTCTTCAACGCGCTGCACCCGTCCGACGCGGTGCTGGCGCAGGCGCAGGCGCTGGCCGCGCAACTGGCCGCCGGCCCGACCTTCGCCCATGGCGTGACCAAGAAGCTGCTGCACCAGGAATGGAACATGGGCCTGGACGAGGCCATCGAAGCCGAAGCCGAGGCGCAGGCCATCTGCATGCAGA
This sequence comes from Cupriavidus sp. SS-3, assembly GCF_035818815.1. Classification (NCBI taxonomy): domain Bacteria; kingdom Pseudomonadati; phylum Pseudomonadota; class Betaproteobacteria; order Burkholderiales; family Burkholderiaceae; genus Cupriavidus; species Cupriavidus sp. SS-3. Next base: position 71,099 of record NZ_JAYLVT010000023.1, on the reverse strand, counting down.
CGCGCGATTTCCGCCGCGCCTACGAGGCTTTCGTCGCCAAGACCAAGCCGGTGTTCGAAGGGGACTGAAGCGCCATGTCCGACAAGACCTACCTCGATCTGCCGCTGTTCGACGACGCCCACCGCACGCTGGAGCAGGAACTCGACGCATGGTGCGGACAACACCTGCGCGTCGACCACAGCGATACCGACGCCGCATGCCGCGCGCTGGTGCGGCAGCTGGGCGAGGCGGGCTGGCTGCGCTACTGCGTGCCGGCCGCGCATGGCGGCGCGCTGCCGGCGCTGGACTCGCGCTCGCTGTGCCTGCTGCGCGAGACGCTCGCGCGCCATGACGGCCTGGCCGATTTTTCCTTTGCCATGCAGGGCCTGGGCTCGGGCGCGATCACGCTGGCGGGCAGCGACGCGCTGCGCGCGCGCTACCTGCCGCGCGTGGCCCGCGGCGAGGCGATTGCCGCGTTCGCGCTGTCCGAGCCCGAGGCCGGCTCGGATGTCGCCGCGATGCAATGCAGCGCGAGGCTGTCGGACGACGGCAGCCACTATGTGATCGATGGCGCCAAGACCTGGATCTCGAACGGCGGCATCGCGGATTTCTACTGCGTGTTCGTGCGCACCGGCGAGGCCCCGGGCGCGCGCGGCATTACGGCGCTGGTGGTAGACGCCGATACGCCGGGCCTGTCCATTGCCGAGCGCATCGACGTGATGGCGCCGCATCCGCTGGCCACGCTGCGCTTCGACCAGTGTCGCGTGCCGGTGGGCAACCGCTTGGGCGAGGCGGGGCAGGGCTTCAAGGTGGCGATGATGACGCTCGATATCTTCCGCGCTTCGGTTGCCGCGGCGGCGCTGGGCTTCGGCCGCGCGGCGCTGGACGATGCGCTGGCACGTGCCTGCGCGCGCCCGATGTTCGGCGGCGTGCTGGCCGACCTGCAGCTGACCCAGGCCGCCATCGGCGACATGGCCACCGCGATCGACGCCGCGGCGCTGCTGACCTACCGCGCCGCCTGGCTGCGCGACGTCAAGGGACAGCGCACCACGCGCGAGGCGGCCATGGCCAAGATGGTCGCCACCGAGAACGCGCAGCAGGTGATCGACCGCGCGGTGCAGATGTTCGGCGGCCTCGGCGTCAAGGTCGGCACGCGCGTGGAAAGCCTGTACCGCGAGATCCGCTCGCTGCGCATCTACGAGGGCGCCACCGAAGTGCAGAAGCTGATCATCGCGCGCGAGACGCTGGCCGGGCAGCCGGCCTGAGCCCGGACCGTGCGCCCCCGCGCCACCCACGAACTGCCGTACCGATACAGAGCAGACAGGAGACAAGCCATGGCGACCACAGCCCACCTCGACACCTTCGCGCGCGACCGCCTGCCGCCGCAGGACCAGTGGCCGGTGTTCCGCTTCAATGCCGACACCGCCTACCCGGAGCGGATCAATGCCGCGGCGGAGCTGGTCGACCGCCACGTGCGCGAAGGCTGCGGCGAGCGCGTTGCCATCCGCCATCGCCGCGACGGCCGCATCGAGACGGTCACCTATGCCGAACTCGCGGCGCTGGTGAACCGCATCGCCCATGTGCTGGTCGAGGACATGGCGCTGGTGCCCGGCAACCGCGTGCTGCTGCGTGGCCCCAACAACCTGATGATGGCCGCAAGCTGGCTTGCCACCATCAAGGCCGGCCTGATCGCCGTGCCGACCATGCCGCTGCTGCGCGCCAGGGAGCTCAAGCAGATCGTCGACAAGGCGCAGGTCACCGCGGCGCTGTGCGATGCGCGGCTGCGCGAGGATCTCGATGCCAACCAGCGCGCCGGCGGGGAATTCCATTGCCCGACGCTGGCCCGCGCGCTGTATTTCAACGGCACCGGCGAGGGTTCGCTGGAAGCCGCGATGGCGGGCAAGCCCGACAATTTCGACGCCTGCGACACCGCCAGCGACGATGTCTGCCTGATCGCCTTTACCAGCGGCACCACCGGCCAGCCCAAGGGCACCATGCATTTCCATCGCGACGTGCTGGCCATGTGCGACCTGTTCCCGCGCCATGTGCTGCGCTCCGGGCCGGACGACATCTTTTGCGGTACCCCGCCGATCGCCTTCACCTTCGGGCTCGGCGGCATGCTGTGCTTCCCGTTGCGCATCGGCGCCAGCACGGTGCTGGCGGAGAAGCTCACCCCTGAAACTTTGCTCGAACTGATCCACGACTTCCGCGCCACCATCGTCTTCACCGCGCCCACCTTCTACCGGCAGATGGCGGCGCTGGCGCCGCGCTTCGATATCTCCAGCCTGCGGCACAGCGTGTCCGCCGGCGAGGCGCTGCCCGACGCCACGCGGCAGGGCTGGAAGGCCGCCACCGGCATCGAGATGACCGACGGCATCGGCGGCACCGAGATGATGCACATCTTTATCTCGAGCGCCGGCGCCGAGGTCAGGCCGGGCGCGATCGGCAAGGTGGTGCCCGGCTACGTGGCGCAGATCGTCGACGAGGAGATGCGGCCGCTGCCGCCGGGCCAGGTCGGCAAGCTGGCGGTGCAGGGCCCGACCGGCTGCCGCTACCTGGACGACCCGCGCCAGGCCAACTATGTGAAGGCCGGCTGGAACCTGCCGGGCGATACCTTCGTCGCCGACGCGGACGGCTATTACTTCTACCAGGCACGCTCCGACGACATGATCATCTCGGCCGGCTACAACATTGCCGGGCCGGAGGTGGAGAGCGCGCTGATGCAGCACGAGGCGGTGGCCGAATGCGGCGTGGTCGGCGCGCCGGACGACGGGCGCGGCCAGGTGGTGATGGCCTACGTGGTGCTGCGCGAAGGCGTGCCCGCGGACGACGTCACGCGTACCGCGCTGCAGGACTACGTGAAGCGGCAGATCGCGCCGTACAAGTACCCGCGCCGCATCGAGTTCGTGCCGGCGCTGCCGCGCACCGAGACCGGCAAGCTGCAGCGCTTCCGGCTGCGCCAGATGGCGGAGCAGGGGCCGGGCGCGGGCAATGGCGGCAAGCCACAGCAGGGGCAGCCATGAGCGATGTGTTCCGCAATACCGTGCTGGTGCGCTTCAAGCACTGCGACGCCGCCGGCATCGTGTTCTATCCGCGCTACTTCGAGATGCTCAACGACCTGATCGAGGACTGGTTCGGCGAGGCGCTGGGCTGGCCGTTCGATGCCATGCATGGCGAGGGTCGCGCGGGCGTGCCTACGGCCGAGCTGGAGTGCCGCTTCCTGGCGCCCAGCCGGCTGGGCGAGGTGCTGACGCGCGAGTTGCGTGTGCTGAAGCTGGGGCAGTCCAGCTTCACGCTGGCGATCCGCTTTGCCGGCCCGCATGACGATACCCGCATGGAAGTGACGCAACGGCTGGTCTGCGTCGATACCGGCGCGATCGCGCCGCAGCCGCTGCCCGAATCCGTGCGCGAGGCCATGGCGCGTTACCTGGTCGCCGCGGCCTGAACCCCGATTTCCATCCACTCATACCAAGCAACCACAGGGAAACGACATGAAGATCCTGCAGCCGCCCGACTGGGCGCCGCCGCGCGGCTACGCCAACGGCATGATGACCGAGATGCAGGCGGGCAGCCGCCTGCTGTTCATCAGCGGCCAGATCGGCTGGAACAGCCAATGTGAATTCGAGACCGACGACTTCGGCCTGCAGGTGGCGCAGACGCTGCGCAACGTCGTCGCGGTGCTGGCGGCCGGCGAGGCGCGGCCCGAGCATATCGCGCGCATGACCTGGTATGTGAAGGACAAGGCCGAGTATGTCGGCGCCTATGGGGCGATCGGCGAACATTACCGGGCCATCATCGGGCGCCACTTCCCGGCCATGACGGCGGTCGAGGTCGCCGACCTGGTCGAGCCGCGCGCCAAGGTGGAAATCGAGGTCACGGCGGTGGTGCCGCCGCCGCGATAATCCGGCTGCCGGGGTGCAACCCGGACCGCGGGCGCGGGCAGCGCGGCCGCCGCTGGCGCGGCGAGGTTGCCGCCTGCCGCGCGCAAGTCCTTGAAAACTTGAGAAATTGGGTGGCTCGGGATATAATTCGAAAGTTTCGCTTTCAGAACCCTTCACCCTAGCGCCAACCGCTTTCCACCTTCCGCCGCCCCCATCCGCGCCGCCTTTGCCGTTCATGTCTGATGTGATGCAAAGCGCATGTCGCAACCGGATCCGACCGCATCGGCGCAATGCCGCTGCCGCCGTCACGGATCCAGCCTGGGAGGCACGAGGCGTCGATTGGTCGGTCACGGGGTGAGTCCAGCAGGAGCCTACCCGTGTTACCGTCTTTTCCGTCCGCCATTCTCGCGCTTGCAGACGGCACGGTCTTTCGTGGCTATTCCATTGGCGCTTCCGGCCATACCATCGGCGAAGTGGTGTTCAACACCGCCATCACCGGTTACCAGGAAATCCTCACCGACCCGAGCTATTCGCGGCAGATCGTCACGCTGACGTATCCGCATATCGGCAACTACGGTGTCAATCCTGAGGACGTCGAAGCCACGAAAGTCCATGCCGCCGGCCTGATCATCAAGGATCTGCCGATCCTGGCCTCCAACTTCCGCAAGGAGCACACCCTTGCCCACTACCTGAAGCAGGAAAAGGTGGTGGCGATCGCCGGCATCGATACGCGCAAGCTGACCCGTATCCTGCGCGAAAAGGGCGCCCAGAACGGCTGCATCCTGGCCGGCGAGGACAATGTCCAGAAGGCCATCGACCTGGCCCGCTCGTTCCCCGGCCTGGCCGGCATGGACCTGGCCAAGGTGGTCTCGGTCAAGGAACCGTACGACTGGACCCAGTCCGAATGGAAACTGGGCGAAGGCTACGGCAAGCAGGACCAGCCGCAGTTCCACGTGGTCGCCTATGACTACGGCGTCAAGTACAACATCCTGCGCATGCTGGCCGAGCGCGGCTGCAAGGTCACGGTGCTGCCGGCGCAAGCCAGCGCGGCCGACGCGCTGGCGCTGAATCCGGACGGCGTGTTCCTGTCCAACGGTCCCGGCGACCCCGAGCCTTGCGACTACGCCATCGCCGCCACGCGCGAGTTCATCGAGCGCGGCATCCCCACCTTCGGCATCTGCCTGGGCCACCAGATCATGGCCCTGGCGGTCGGCGCCAAGACCCTGAAGATGAAGTTCGGCCACCACGGCGCCAACCATCCGGTCAAGGACCTGGACGACGGCCGCGTGGTGATCACGTCGCAGAACCACGGCTTCGCGGTCGACGCCGACACGCTGCCTGCCAACGTGCGCGTCACGCACAAGTCGCTGTTCGACGGCTCGCTGCAGGGTTTCGCGCTGACCGACAAGCCGGCGTTCTGCTTCCAGGGCCACCCGGAAGCCTCGCCCGGCCCGAACGACGTGGCTTACCTGTTCGACCGCTTCATCCAGCTGATGACCGACGCGCGCAAGTAAGCGCAGCCGGGAACAGCAGACACAGGGACATCCCATGAACGCCTTCATGCATACCGCTTTCGGCATCACCGACTTCTGGACCTATGTGCTGGGCACGATCTTCATCGTGCTGCTGCCGGGGCCGAACTCGATGTACGTGCTGTCGGTGGCGGCGCAGCGCGGCGTGCGCGCCGGCTACAAGGGCGCGTGCGGGGTGTTCCTGGGCGACGCGGTGCTGATGGTGCTGTCGGCGGCGGGCGTGGCCTCGCTGCTCAAGGCCAGCCCGGCGCTGTTCTACGTGGTGAAGTACGTCGGCGCGGCCTACCTGGCGTGGATCGGCTTCAACATGCTGCGCGGCGCGCTGCGCAGCTGGGCCGCGCGCGGCGATGCCGCCGGCGCCGCGGTGCCTGCGGCCACGCCGGACCAGTCCGACCCGTTCCGCAAGGCGCTGCTGATCAGCCTGCTGAACCCGAAGGCGATCCTGTTCTTCATCTCGTTCTTCATCCAGTTTGTCGACCCGGCCTTTGCTTACCCGGTGATGTCGTTCGGGGTGCTGGGGCTGGTGTGCCAGATCTTCAGCTTTGCCTACCTGACCACGATCATCTTCGTGGGCGCGAAGCTGGCCGAGGCGTTCCGGCGCCGCCGCCGGCTGTCGGCCGGCATGGCCAGCGGGGTAGGGGCGATGTTCATCGGCTTCGGCGCCAAGCTGGCGACCGCCACGATGAACTGAGCCAGACCACAATTTCGAATCCGGACGGATTCCCTGATTACCGGCGCGGTCCGCAGGCAAGGCGGGCCGGCCCATAAAGAGAGCGTGCAATGCCAAAACGCACAGACATCAAGAGCATCCTGATCATCGGCGCGGGCCCCATCATCATCGGCCAGGCGTGCGAGTTCGACTATTCCGGCGCCCAGGCCTGCAAGGCCCTGCGCGAGGAAGGCTTCAAGGTCATCCTGGTCAACTCCAACCCGGCGACCATCATGACCGACCCGGCCACGGCCGATGTCACCTACATCGAGCCGATCACCTGGGAAGTGGTCGAGCGCATCATCGAGAAGGAGCGCCCGGATGCCATCCTGCCGACCATGGGCGGCCAGACTGCGCTGAACTGCGCGCTGGACCTGCATCGCCATGGCGTGCTGGACAAGTACAAGGTGGAACTGATCGGCGCGTCGCCCGAAGCCATCGACAAGGCCGAGGACCGCCAGAAGTTCAAGGACGCGATGACCAAGATCGGCCTGGGCTCGGCCAAGTCCGGCATCGCCCACTCGATGGACGAGGCCGTGGCCGTGCAGGCCCACATCGCCCAGGAGACCGGCACCAGCGGCTACCCGATCGTGATCCGCCCGTCGTTCACGCTGGGCGGCACCGGCGGCGGCATCGCCTACAACCGCGAAGAGTTCGAAGAGATCTGCAAGCGCGGCCTGGACCTGTCGCCGACGCGCGAGCTGCTGATCGAGGAATCGCTGCTGGGCTGGAAAGAGTATGAGATGGAAGTGGTCCGCGACAAGCAGGACAACTGCATCATCATCTGCTCGATCGAAAACCTGGACCCGATGGGCATCCACACCGGCGACTCGATCACGGTGGCCCCGGCGCAGACCCTGACCGACAAGGAATACCAGATCCTGCGCAACGCCTCGCTGGCGGTGCTGCGCGAGATCGGCGTTGACACCGGCGGCTCGAACGTGCAGTTCTCGATCAACCCGAAGGACGGTCGCATGATCGTCATCGAGATGAACCCGCGCGTGTCGCGTTCGTCGGCGCTGGCCTCCAAGGCCACCGGCTTCCCGATCGCCAAGGTCGCGGCCAAGCTGGCGGTTGGCTACACCCTCGACGAACTGAAGAACGAGATCACCGGCGGCGCCACCCCGGCCTCGTTCGAGCCCTCGATCGACTACGTGGTCACCAAGGTGCCGCGTTTCGCCTTCGAGAAATTCCCGCAGGCCGACAGCCACCTGACCACCCAGATGAAGTCGGTGGGCGAAGTGATGGCGATGGGCCGCACCTTCCAGGAGTCGTTCCAGAAGGCCCTGCGCGGGCTGGAAGTGGGTGTCGACGGCCTGGACGAGAAGTCCACCGATCGCGACGAGATCGTCGAGGAGATCGGCGAGCCGGGCCCGGACCGCATCTGGTACGTCGGTGACGCGTTCCGCCTGGGCATGTCGCTGGAAGAGGTCTATCACGAGACCGCCATCGATCCGTGGTTCCTGGCCCAGATCGAAGATATCGTCCGCACCGAAGGCCTGGTCAAGTCGCGCACGCTCGACAGCCTGTCGACCGCCGAACTGCGCTTCCTGAAGCAAAAGGGCTTCTCCGACCGCCGCCTGGCGCGGCTGCTGAAGACCGACGCCAAGGCCGTGCGCGCGGCCCGCATCGCCCAGAACGTGCGTCCGGTCTACAAGCGCGTCGATACCTGCGCGGCCGAATTCGCCACCAACACCGCCTACATGTACTCGACCTACGAGGCCGAGCACGGCGAGTGCGAGGCGGCGCCGACCGACAAGAAGAAGATCATGGTGCTGGGCGGCGGCCCGAACCGGATCGGCCAGGGCATCGAGTTCGACTACTGCTGCGTGCACGCCGCGCTGGCGCTGCGCGAAGACGGGTACGAGACCATCATGGTCAACTGCAACCCGGAAACCGTGTCGACCGACTATGACACCTCGGACCGCCTGTACTTCGAGCCGGTGACGCTGGAAGATGTGCTGGAGATCGTCGCGATCGAGAAGCCGGTCGGCGTGATCGTGCAGTACGGCGGCCAGACCCCGCTGAAGCTGGCGCTGGACCTGGAGGCCAACGGTGTGCCCATCATCGGCACCAGCCCCGACATGATCGACGCGGCCGAAGATCGCGAGCGCTTCCAGAAGCTGCTGCAGGACCTGGGCCTGCGCCAGCCGCCCAACCGCACCGCGCGCGCCGAGGACGAAGCGCTGCGCCTGGCCGAGGAAATCGGCTACCCGCTGGTGGTGCGTCCGTCGTACGTGCTGGGCGGCCGCGCCATGGAAATCGTGCATGAGCCGCGCGACCTCGAGCGCTACATGCGCGAGGCGGTCAAGGTCTCGAACGATTCCCCGGTGCTGCTCGACCGCTTCCTGAACGACGCCATCGAGTGCGATGTCGACGCCCTGTGCGACGGCAAGCGCGTCTTTATCGGCGGCGTGATGGAACACATCGAGCAGGCCGGCGTGCACTCGGGCGACTCCGCCTGCTCGCTGCCGCCGTACTCGCTGTCGGCCGAGACCGTGGCCGAACTGAAGCGCCAGACCGCGGCCATGGCCAAGGCTCTGAACGTGGTCGGCCTGATGAACGTGCAGTTCGCGATTCAGCAGAACAACGGTGTCGACACCGTCTACGTGCTGGAAGTGAACCCGCGCGCCTCGCGTACCGTGCCGTACGTGTCCAAGGCCACCGGCATGCAGCTGGCCAAGATCGCCGCGCGCTGCATGGCCGGCCAGTCGCTGGACGAGCAGGGCATCGCCGACGAGGTCATCCCGCCGTACTACAGCGTCAAGGAAGCGGTGTTCCCGTTCAACAAGTTCCCGGGCGTCGATCCGGTCCTCGGACCTGAAATGCGTTCGACCGGCGAAGTCATGGGCGTGGGCAAGAGCTTCGGCGAGGCCCTGTTCAAGAGCCAGCTGGCCGCGGGTTCGCGCCTGCCGGAGAAGGGCGCCGTGCTGATCACGGTGAAGGACAGCGACAAGCCGCGCGCCGTGGCCGTGGCCCGCATGCTGCACGACATGGGCTACCCGATCGTCGCCACGCGCGGCACCGCCTCGGCGATCGAGGCCGCCGGCATCCCGGTCAAGGTGGTCAACAAGGTCAAGGACGGCCGTCCGCATATCGTCGACATGATCAAGAACGGCGAACTGGCGCTGGTGTTCACCACCGTGGACGAAACCCGCGGCGCGATCGCCGATTCGCGCTCGATCCGTATCTCGGCACTGGCGCACCGCATTCCTTACTACACCACCATCGCCGGCGCGCGCGCCGCGGTGGAAGGCCTGAAGCACATGCAGAGCCTGGAGGTCTACGACCTGCAGGGACTGCATGCCTCGCTGGCCTGATGCCGTCAAGGTAAGGAAGCAACACATCGCAAAAGGGCGTCCGCGTCGCGGCGGCCCCGCCCAAGGAAGCCCGCCGGAGTTGCTGCCGGCGGGCTTCCTGGCCTAAACTACGTCAAATTCGTCGATCGAACCGGCGTGCCCGCGTTCGATCCTGTCTGAAAGCCGCGGTTGAGCGGACGTGCCCTGGCGAGGTTTGCCGGGGTTGGCTCCAGCTCCGCTGCGGCTCATTTTTTTGTTGAACGAAGACATGAGCACCATTCCGATTACCAAGCGTGGCGCAGAGCTCCTGAAGGAGGAGCTGCAGCGCCTGAAGGCTGTCGAGCGTCCGGCGGTGATCAATGCCATCTCCGAAGCGCGCGCACAGGGCGACTTGTCTGAAAACGCCGAGTACGATGCCGCCAAGGAAAAGCAGGCCTTTATCGAGGGCCGCATCCTGGAAGTGGAGGCCAAGCTGTCGGCCGCGCAGATCATTGACCCGACCCAGCTCGATACCGATGGCCGCATCGTCTTTGGCGCGACCGTCGACCTGGAAGACCTGGAGTCCGGCAGTCCGGTCAGCTACCAGATCGTCGGCGATGACGAGGCTGACCTCGATGCCGGCAAGATCTCGGTCAGCTCGCCGATTGCACGCGCGCTGATCGGCAAGTTCGAAGGCGACGTCGCCACCGTGCTGGCCCCGGGCGGCGAGCGCGAGTACGAAGTCATTACCGTTCGCTACATCTGATGCCGGCCCGGCCGGCGGGCTTGCGCCTGCGCTGGCCACCGGAAAGGCCGGCTTGTGTTCTCCACTTCCTATAACAACCTGCCGCCGCTGCCGCACCGCATCTTCCTGTTGCTGACGGTGGTGTGGGCCGGCAGCCTGTGGACCGTCGGCTACATGGTGGCGCCGACGCTGTTTTCGGTGCTGCCCAGCCGCGAGATGGCGGGCATGATCGCCGGGCACCTGTTCCATACCGAAGCCATCGTCGGCGTGACCATCGGTGTGCTGCAGCTGGTGCTGTGCAACGTGATGATCCGGCGCGGCGCCCAGCGCTACCGCGGCCTGCGCTGGCTGGTGCTGGGCATGCTGTGCTGCGTGCTGGTCGGCTACTTCGGTACCCAGCCGTTCATGGGCAGCCTGAAGGAAAAGGCGCTGGCGCTGGGCGTGGGGGTGTCGGAATCGCCGTACAAGGCGCAATTCGGCATGCTGCACGGCGTCTCCAGCGCCTTCTACCTGCTGCAAAGCCTGCTGGCGCTGGCACTGGTGTGGCGCGCTTCGGCGCCGCGTTCGGCCGGGGAGTGAGGCCGGGGGTGAAGCCGACCACCGGCACGGACGCAGGCGCGGCGTGCCGGCATCGGGGCGCCTGGCGGCGCCCGCTTGTTTCCGGCTGCCGGGGCTTCAGCCCAGCGCCTTCTTCTTCTGGCTGGTCGGGCGGGCGCGCGAGCGCTTCACATTGCCGCCGGCGGTGACGCGCTCGTTGCCAAGCACCGTGACTTCCTTGCGGGTCGGGCGGCGGTTGGGCGCGGCGCTGGGCTTCTTCACCGTTACCGTGCGCGGGGCGGCGCCGCCGCGGCGGGCGGGCGTGTGCCGGCCGAGCTCTTCGGCCTGGTTTTCCTTCAGGCGGGCTTCGCCCGGACGCCACACCACCAGCAGCTTGCCGATATGCTGGATCGGCGCGGCGCTGAGCTGGTCGCAGATTTCTTCGTAGATGGCGATGCGCGCTTCGCGGTCGTCGCCGAACACGCGGATCTTGATCAGGTCGTGGGCAGCCAGGCTGCGGTCGATCTCGGCCAGCACGGCGCGGGTCAGGCCTTCGGCGCCGACCATCACCACCGGGTTCAGGGCATGGGCACGGGAGCGCAGGTCAGAGCGCTGGGCAGGGACTAGTTGTAGAGCAGGCATAGGTTGGCGCTGGATAAGGCGCTTGAAATAGTGATAGAGCGCTTGGCGCTGGTAATCGGGCGCTGCAGCTGCGCCGGTCGTGACACGGCGGCTGGAACAGGCTGCCGGCGGCCGCCGGCTGGCGGCAAAGCCGGGATTCGGATTGGCGCGTATTATCCGTCAATCCGGCACTGTCGGGCAGCAAAATCATCAAAACAGTAGGAAAACCTGCGCCGCCGGCCCGACCGGCGCGCGCGGGCAGGGAACAGGCTGGTATCTGGCATGGCAAAGAACAAGTTCAACCATTCGTGGCTGCACGACCACATCAACGATCCGTACGTCAAAATGGCGCAGCGCGAGGGCTACCGCGCCCGCGCGGCGTACAAGCTCAAGGAGATCGACGAGCAGGACAAGCTGATCCGCCCCGGCCAGGTCATTGTCGACCTGGGCGCGGCGCCGGGCAGCTGGAGTCAGTACGCCCGCAACAAACTGGCCGACTCGCCGCGCGCCAGGGACGGCCGGATCGACGGCGCGGTCGTCGCGATCGACCTGCTGCCAATGGAACCGGTCGCCGACGTCACGTTTATCCAGGGCGATTTCCGCGAGGAGTCGGTGTTCCGTGAGCTCGAAAGTGTGGTTCTCGGCGCCTCCGGCGGCAACAAGATCGATCTTGTTTTGTCCGACATGGCCCCCAACTTGTCCGGTGTGGCCTCCGCCGACGCCGCCCGGATCGAGTACCTGTGCGACCTGGCGCTTGAATTCGCGCAGGCCCACCTGAAGCCGGAGGGAGCATTGCTGGTAAAGTGTTTCCACGGGAGCGGCTACAGCCAGATCGTGGAAAAGTTCAAACGGCAGTTCAAAGTGGTCGCGAAGCGCAAGCCCAAGGCGTCGCGCGACAAGTCTTCCGAAACCTTTATCCTTGGGCGCTACCTGAAGACAGTGGATTGACCGATCTCGATACGAGCCAGGGCGGAATAAGAAATGTAGAGGGAAATACCCTCACCCGGTGCTATCGGCATCATAGTTTCTCTGTTTCCCCTCGAGGGCGGGGGCTGCATTACAATGCAGCTATCCGTTGGCAAGGCAATTGCAAAGGAGTTCGGCCTTGAATAACAACCTGTTTCAAAAGGCGGCAATCTGGCTCGTGATCGCGCTGGTGTTGTTTACCGTCTTCAAGCAGTTCGACAAGCCCCGTGCGCAGGACAGCGTCACCTATTCGCAGTTCATGGATGACGCCAAGAACGGCAAGGTGTCGCGTGTCGACGTGCAGGGCCGCAACCTGGTGGTCTCGCCCAAGGAAGGCGCCAAGTACACCATCATCTCGCCGGGCGACATCTGGATGGTCGGCGACCTGATGAAGTACGGCGTGCAGGTCACCGGCAAGGCGGACGACGAACCCAACGTGCTGGTCCAGGCCCTGTATTACCTCGGGCCGACCCTGCTGATCATCGTGTTCTGGTTCTACATGATGCGTCAGATGCAGGGTGGCGGGAAAGGCGGCGCATTCTCATTCGGCAAGTCGCGTGCGCGGCTGATCGACGAGAACCAGAACGCCGTCACGTTCCAGGACGTGGCCGGCTGCGACGAGTCCAAGGAAGAAGTCGTCGAGCTGGTCGACTTCCTCAAGGATCCGCAGAAATTCCAGAAGCTGGGCGGCCGTATCCCGCGCGGCGTGCTGCTGGTCGGCCCTCCGGGTACCGGCAAGACGCTGCTGGCGCGTGCCATCGCCGGCGAGGCCAAGGTGCCGTTCTTCAGCATCTCGGGCTCCGACTTCGTTGAAATGTTCGTTGGCGTGGGCGCGGCGCGTGTGCGCGACATGTTCGAGAACGCCAAGAAGCAGGCGCCCTGCATCGTGTTCATCGATGAAATCGACGCCGTCGGCCGCCATCGTGGCGCCGGCATGGGCGGAGGCAACGACGAGCGCGAGCAGACCCTGAACCAGATGCTGGTCGAGATGGACGGCTTCGAGGCCAACTCGGGCGTGATCGTGATCGCCGCGACCAACCGTGCCGACGTGCTGGACAAGGCGCTGCTGCGTCCGGGCCGTTTCGACCGCCAGGTCTACGTGGGCCTGCCGGACATCCGCGGCCGCGAGCAGATCCTGAAGGTCCATATGCGCAAGGTGCCGATCGGCAACGACGTCGACGCTTCGGTGATCGCGCGCGGTACCCCGGGCTTCTCGGGCGCCGACCTGGCCAACCTGGTCAACGAGGCCGCGCTGTTTGCCGCCCGCCGCAACAAGCGCGTGGTCGACATGCAGGACTTCGAGGACGCCAAGGACAAGATCTACATGGGTCCGGAGCGCAAGTCGACGGTGATGCGCGAGGAAGAGCGCCGCGCCACGGCTTACCATGAGTCGGGCCACGCGGTGGTTGCCAAGCTGCTGCCCAAGGCCGACCCGGTGCACAAGGTCACCATCATGCCGCGTGGCTGGGCGCTGGGCGTGACCTGGCAGCTGCCCGAGCATGACAAGTATTCGAAGTACAAGGACAGCATGCTGGAAGAGGTCGCCATCCTGTTCGGCGGCCGCGCGGCGGAAGAGGTCTTCCTCAACGCCATGAGCACCGGCGCTTCCAACGACTTCGAGCGCGCCACCAAGATCGCGCGCGACATGGTGACCCGCTTCGGCATGAGCGATTCGCTGGGTGCGATGGTCTACGTCGATACCGAGCAGGACGGCATGTTCGGCAAGTTGTCGTCGAAGACCGTGTCGGAAGCCACGCAGCAGAAGGTCGACGCCGAGATCCGTCGCATCATCGACGAGCAATACGCGCTGGCCAAGCGCCTGCTCGAAGAGAACCGCGACAAGGTCGAAGCCATGACCAACGCACTGATGGAATGGGAAACCATCGACGCCGACCAGGTCAACGACATCATGGCCGGCAAGCCGCCGCGTCCGCCGCGCAGCGCGTCGGGCCCGAACGGTGGCGGCAGCACGCCCTCGGGCGGCTCGCCGGTGGCGCCGACCAACGCGCCCGCCACGGCCTGACCCGGCGCTCGTCCCACTGACGACGCTGTAGCGATGGCTGTGTAGTGCCTGTCCCTGAAGCCGGTGCCTGGCGCACCGGCTTTTCCTTTTTGTGCGGCCCCGGCCGCGCGCATCGCCAAAGCCTTCCTACCTTGCAGCAGACGACTCAGACCCGGCACTTCCAGTGCGGCCGTTTCCGCTTTGCCCTGGACCAGCGTCCGCTGGTGATGGGCATCCTCAACGTCACGCCCGACTCCTTTTCCGACGGCGGCCAGCATGCCAGCCGTGATGCGGCGCTGCGCCATGCCGAGCAGATGATTGCCGAGGGCGTCGACATCATCGACATCGGCGGGGAATCGAGCCGGCCCGGGTCAGCCGCGCTGCCGCTGGCAGACGAGCTGGCGCGCGTGATCCCCGTGGTGGAAGCGCTGCGCGATTGCGGCAAGCCGCTCTCGATCGACACCTACAAGCCCGAGGTCATGCGCGCCGCGCTTGCGGCCGGAGCCGATCTCATCAACGATATCTGGGGCTTGCGCATGCCGGGCGCGGTCGAGGCGGTGGCGGCGGGACAGGCGGGCCTGTGCGTGATGCATATGCAGCGCGATCCGCAGACCATGCAGGAAGACCCGCACTACGACGATGTGGTCGCCGAAGTGGCGCAGTTCCTCGCCGAGCGCGTCGCCGTGCTGCGCGCCGCCGGGATTGACGACGCCCGGATCTGCCTCGATCCGGGATTTGGCTTCGGCAAGACACCGGATCATAATTTGCGCCTGCTCGCGCAGTTGCCGCAGCTGGCGCTCGACGGCCTGCCGGTGCTGGCGGGCATCTCGCGCAAGTCCACGCTGGGCGCCATCCTGGGCGGCCGGCCGCCGCAGCAGCGCGTCGCCGCCAGCATCGCCGCGGCGGTCTGTGCGGTGGAGCGCGGTGCGTGGATCGTACGCGTGCATGATGTGCAGCAGACCGTCGACGCCGTGAAGACCTGGTGGGCCGTGCGCAACGAATCCGTCAGCGCGGGCTGAGCCAGGCGCAGACACCGGTTGGCGCCACCAGGACAGAACATAGAAGAGAAAGGGAAACCAAGAATGACACGCAAGTATTTCGGGACCGACGGCGTGCGGGGCAAGGTCGGCGATGCGCCGATCACGCCGGACTTCGTGATGCGGCTGGGCCATGCCGCGGGCAAGGTGCTGGCGCACGGCGCCAGGACCGGGCAGGGCAAGCCGACCGTGCTGATCGGCAAGGACACGCGCATTTCGGGCTACATGCTGGAAGCCGCGCTGGAGGCCGGCTTTACCTCGGCGGGCGTGCACGTGCTGCTGACCGGCCCGCTGCCGACCCCCGGCATCGCCTACCTGACGCGGGCGCTGCGGCTGTCCGCCGGCGTGGTGATCTCGGCCAGCCACAACCCCTACTACGACAACGGCATCAAGTTTTTCTCGGCCAGCGGCGACAAGCTGCCCGACGCGGTCGAGGCGGCGATCGAGGCGGCCCTCGACGAGCCCATGGTGTGCGCCCCGTCCGACGACCTCGGGCGCGCCCGCCGCATCGACGATGCCGCCGGCCGCTATATCGAATTCTGCAAGAGCACCTTCCCGTATGAACAGGACCTGCATGGCCTGAAGCTGGTGGTCGACTGCGCCCACGGCGCGGCGTACCACATCGCGCCGCCGGTGTTCCATGAGCTCGGCGCCGACGTGGTCGCCATCGGCAACCAGCCCAACGGGCGCAATATCAACGCCGGCTACGGCGCCACCGCGCCGGAGAAACTGATCGAGGCGGTCAAGGCCAACGGCGCGGACCTGGGCCTGGCCTTCGATGGCGACGCGGACCGGCTGCAGGTGGTGGACGCCGATGGCCGGCTCTACAACGGCGACGAACTGCTGTATCTGATCGTGCGTGACCGCCAGGCCGCGGGCCAGGCGGTGCCCGGCGCGGTCGGCACGCTGATGACCAATATGGCGGTGGAACTGGCGCTCAAGCGCGAGGGCGTAGACTTCGTGCGCGCCAAGGTGGGCGACCGCTATGTGCTGGAGGAGCTGAACAAGCGCAAGTGGACGCTGGGCGGCGAGGGTTCGGGCCACCTGCTGTGCCTGGATCGCCACAGCACCGGCGACGGCATCGTGTCGGCGCTGCAGGTGCTGGGCGCACTGCGCCGCAGCGGCAAGACTCTGGCGCAACTGCTTGACGGCGTGAAGCTGTTCCCGCAGACGCTGATCAACGTGCGCGTGCAGAAAGGTTTCGACTGGCAGACCCATGCCGGCCTGCAGGCGGCCCGTGCCGCGGTGGAGCCGGAACTCGAAGGGCGCGGCCGCGTGCTGATCCGGGCCTCGGGCACCGAGCCCGTGGTGCGCGTGATGGTGGAGGCGGAGCAGGCAGAGATGGCCGAGCGCGCAGCCAGGAAGCTGGCGGACGCGCTGGGTGCCTGACAGCACCCATCAAAGAAGAGAACGCCGGGCTCGCCCGGCGTTTTTTTTGCCCGCTTACGCAATTAACCGCCGTCATCTTGCCCACACGGCAGAGCGGGGCAATCCCGTCATTACCTTGCTGCAGGCCAGTTTCAAGAAGATTTAAAGATGTCACGGAATTGTCATACAGGCAGCATAAAGTTCGTCTTGTCAAAAATTTGTCATTCCCAACCAATGTTCTCTGGAGGACATATGAAGCTGGTCAAGACTGCCGTGGCAGGCATCGTTTCGATGG
Source organism: Cupriavidus sp. SS-3 (assembly GCF_035818815.1). NCBI lineage: Bacteria > Pseudomonadati > Pseudomonadota > Betaproteobacteria > Burkholderiales > Burkholderiaceae > Cupriavidus > Cupriavidus sp. SS-3. Next base: position 54,149 of record NZ_JAYLVT010000023.1, on the reverse strand, counting down.
TGGTAGCGGGTACTGCGTTCGCGGCGGAAATTACCGGTGCAGGCGCTTCCTTCCCGGCGCCCGTGTATTCCAAGTGGGCCGACGCATATAACAAAGCAACGGGCAACAAGGTCAACTATCAATCCATCGGCTCGTCGGGCGGCATCAAGCAGATCGGCGCCAAGACGGTCGATTTCGGCGCTTCGGACGCGCCGCTGAAGGACGAGGACCTGAACAAGCAGGGCCTGGTCCAGTTCCCGACCGTGATCGGCGGCGTGGTGCCGGTGATCAATCTGCAAGGCGTGAAGCCGGGCGAGCTGACCATCACCGGCGAGCTGCTGGCCAACATCTACCTGGGCAAGATCAAGAAGTGGGACGATCCCGCCATCAAGGCGCTGAACCCGCAAGCCAAGCTGCCGAGCCAGGACATCCTGCCGGTGCGCCGTGCCGACGGTTCGGGCACCACCTTCATCTTTACCAACTACCTGTCCAAGGTCAGCGCTGACTGGAAGGGCACGGTCGGTGAGGGCACCACGGTCAACTGGCCGGGCGGCGGCACCGGCGGCAAGGGCAACGAGGGCGTGGCCGCCTTCGTGCAGCGCCTGAACGGTGCGATCGGCTATGTCGAGTACGCCTATGCCAAGCAGAACAAGATGACCCACGTGAACATGAAGAACGCGTCGGGTGCCGTGGTCAAGCCGGGTGACGACGCCTTCAAGGCCGCCGCCGCCGGCGCGGACTGGAGCAAGAGCTACTACCAGATCCTGACCAACCAGCCCGGCAAGGACGCCTGGCCGATCGCCGGCGCCACCTTCATCCTGGTGCACAAGAACCAGGAAAAGCCGGCGCAGGGCACCGAAGTGCTGAAGTTCTTCGACTGGGCCTACAAGAGCGGCGCCGGCATGGCCGCCGATCTCGACTACGTGCCGCTGCCGGAGAACGTGGTCAACCAGATCCGTTCGACCTGGAAGACCAGCGTCAAGGACGCTTCGGGCAAGGCGCTGTACTGATCTGACGGCATCGCCGGCCGCGCGCCAGCGCGGCGGCGGTAGCCGGGCAGCCCGAAACCGGCCCGGCCACCGTGCTCGCGCCCAGGCGCGAGCGGCGATCCACCCTGAATTCCCGACATGGCGACTACCCCCTCCGAGTTCCGCAACGTCCGGCCCCCGAGCCGCATGGGCGACATCCTGTTCGGCGGCCTGACGCGGGGCGCCGCGATCGTGACGCTGCTGCTGCTGGGCGGCATCATCGTCTCGCTCGCGATCAGCGCCTGGCCCTCGATCGAGGCCTTCGGCGCGCGCTTCCTGTGGTCCGCGGAGTGGGATCCTCCCGCCGATGTCTATGGTGCGCTGGTGCCCATCTACGGCACCATCGTGACCTCGCTGATCGCGCTGATCATCGCGGTGCCGGTGAGCTTCGGCATCGCCCTGTTCCTGACCGAACTGTCGCCGGCCTGGCTGCGCCGCCCGCTCGGCACCGCCATCGAACTGCTCGCCGCGGTGCCGTCGATCGTCTACGGCATGTGGGGCCTGCTCGTGTTCGCGCCGATCTTCGGCGAGTATTTCCAGAAGCCCCTGGCCGCCACGGTGGGCCAGCTGCCGGTGATCGGCAAGCTGTTCCAGGGCGCGCCGCTGGGCATCGGCCTGCTGTGCGCGGGCGTGATCCTGGCGATCATGATCATCCCGTACATCGCCTCGGTGATGCGCGACGTGTTCGAGGTCACCCCGGTGCTGCTCAAGGAATCCGCCTACGGCGTGGGCTGCACCACCTGGGAAGTGATGTGGAACGTGGTGCTGCCCTACACCCGCGCCGGCGTGATCGGCGGCGTGATGCTGGGCCTGGGCCGCGCGCTGGGCGAGACCATGGCCGTCACCTTCGTGATTGGCAATACCAACCTGCTGGACAGCGCGTCGTTGTTCTCGCCGGGCAACAGCATTACCTCGGCGCTCGCCAACGAGTTCGCCGAAGCCGGCGCCGGCCTGCATACCGCCGCGCTGATGGAGCTGGGCCTGATCCTGTTCTTCATCACCTTCGTGGTGCTGGCGCTGTCCAAGCTGTTGCTGCTGCGACTCGCCAAGAATGAGGGCGCAAAATGAGCCAATCGAGCCAAGCCATGACTTCCGTATCGATGCCCGCCGTCCGTCCTGATGCCGATGCCGTGCGTGCCCGCCTGCAGGGCCGCCGCCGCCGCGTCAACCTGTACGCGCTGACCGCGTCGCTGGTGGCGATGGCCTTCGGCCTGTTCTGGCTGGCGTGGATCCTGTGGACCACCGTCACGCTGGGCGTGGGCGGGCTGTCGCTGGACCTGTTCACGCAGATGACGCCGGCTCCCAATACCGCCGGCGGCGGCCTCGCCAACGCCATCTTCGGCAGCTTCGTGATGGTCGGCATGGCCACGCTGTTCGGCACGCCGCTGGGCATCCTGGCGGGCATCTACCTGGCCGAGTATGGCAAGAGCTCGCCGCTGGCCAGCTTTATCCGCTTTATCAACGACATCCTGCTGTCGGCGCCGTCGATCGTGATCGGCCTGTTCGTCTACGCGCTGGTGGTGACCCGCATGGGCCACTTCTCAGGCTGGGCCGGCATTTGCGCGCTGGCGCTGCTGCAGGTGCCGATCGTGGTGCGCACCACCGAGAACATGCTGAACCTGGTGCCCAACGCGCTGCGCGAGGCCGCCTTCGCCCTGGGCACGCCCAAGTGGAAGATGGTGCTGTCGATCACGGTGAAGTCATCGTACGCCGGCATTGTGACGGGCGTATTGCTGGCCGTGGCCCGTATCGCCGGCGAAACCGCGCCGCTGCTGTTCACCGCGCTGTCCAACCAGTTCTGGACCACCGACCTGAACAAGCCGATGGCCAACCTGCCGGTGACCATCTTCCGCTTCGCCATGAGCCCGTTCACCGAATGGCAGCAACTGGCCTGGGCGGGCGTGTTCCTGATTACGATCGGCGTGCTGGCCCTGAATATCCTGGCGCGCATCCTGTTCAAGAAATAAGCGGCGCGCCCGTCATCCGGACCGCCCCAAGACTGCAAGCGAGAAAACGCAATGACCTCCACCGTCATCGACATTCCCGATTCGGTACGCGCCAAGATCGACGTGCGCAACCTGAACTTCTACTACGGCCAGTTCCATGCCCTGAAGAACATCAACATGTCGATCCCGGACCGCAAGGTCACGGCCTTCATCGGGCCGTCGGGATGCGGCAAGTCGACGCTGCTGCGTACCTTCAACAAGATGTACGCGCTCTATCCCGAGCAGCGCGCCGAGGGCGAGATCAACATGGACGGCGACAACCTGCTGACCGCCAAGCAGGATATCGCGCTGCTGCGCGCCAAGGTCGGCATGGTGTTCCAGAAGCCGACGCCGTTCCCGATGTCGATCTATGACAACATTGCCTTCGGCGTGCGCCTGTTCGAGAAGCTGTCGCGCTCGGAGATGGACGACCGCGTGGAATGGGCGCTGACCAAGGCGGCGCTTTGGAACGAGGCCAAGGACAAGCTGCACCAGTCGGGCTACGGCTTGTCCGGCGGCCAGCAGCAGCGCCTGTGCATCGCGCGCGGCATCGCCATCCGCCCCGAAGTGCTGCTGCTGGACGAGCCGTGCTCCGCGCTCGACCCGATTTCCACCGGCCGCATCGAAGAGCTGATCGCCGAACTGAAGGACGAGTACACCGTGGTGATCGTGACGCACAACATGCAGCAGGCGGCGCGCTGCTCGGATTACACCGCCTACATGTACCTGGGCGAACTGATCGAGTTCGGCGAGACCGAGAAGATCTTCATCAAGCCGCACCGCAAGGAAACGGAAGACTACATTACCGGCCGCTTCGGCTGACGCGCAGGGCAGGGACTAGCATATCCATAAGCGGCCAGGAGAATCCCATGACTGACAAGCACCTGTCGACCCAGTTCGACGCAGACCTCAACGCCATCAACACCAAGCTGCTGCAGATGGGCGGCCTGGTGGAGTCGCAGATCGAGCTGGCCATGCGCGCGCTGACCGACTTCGACGCCGAGATCGCCGACCAGGTGATCGCCCGGGAAATCCAGCTCAATGCGCTGGAAGTCGAGATCGATGCCGATTGCGGCAACATCATCGCCCGGCGCCAGCCGACCGCGCGCGACCTGCGCCTGGTGATGGCCATCTCCAAGACCATCACCAACCTGGAACGCGCCGGCGACGAGGCCGAGAAGATCGCCAAGCGCACCAAGCACATCATGGAAGACGCGTCGGCGCACAGCATCAACTACGCCGAGGTCAAGCTGTCGGGCGAGATGGCGATCTCGCTGCTGCGCCAGGCGCTCGACGCCTTTGCGCGGCTGGACACCGTAGCGGCGGCGCGCATCGTCAAGGACGACAAGGCCATCGACGAAGAATTCCGCGGCTTCGTGCGCAAGCTGATCACGTACATGATGGAAGACCCGCGCACCATCTCGGTCGCGCTGGATTTCCTGTTCATCGCCAAGGCCGTCGAGCGCATTGGCGATCACGCGAAGAACATCGCGGAATTTATCATTTACATTGTCAAGGGGACGGACGTCCGCCATGTCTCGCGCGAGGACATGGAGCGCGAAGCGCTGAGCTGAGGTCAGCCGCCCACGGAGAACCATACACATGCCAAGCAGTATTCTCGTTGTCGAAGACGAACCGGCGATCGCCGAACTGATCGCCGTGAACCTGCAGCACGCGGGGCATTATCCGATCCGGGCCTATAACGCCGAGCAGGCGCTGTCGTTGATGAGCGATGTGCTGCCCGACCTGGTGCTGCTCGACTGGATGCTCCCGGGCAAGTCGGGGGCGAACTTCGCCAAGGAGTTGCGCGCCAATGACCGCACCCGCCAGATTCCCATCATCATGCTGACCGCCCGCGGCGAGGAGCAGGACAAGGTGATGGGGCTGGAAGCCGGTGCCGACGACTATGTCACCAAGCCGTTCTCGCCCAAGGAGCTGCTGGCCCGGATCAAGGCCGTGCTGCGCCGCCGCGCGCCGCAGCTGACCGACGACGTGGTGGCGATCAACGGCCTGCGGCTCGACCCGGCCACGCACCGCGTGACCGGCCAGGACGAGAGCGGCCCGATCAAGCTGGACCTGGGTCCGACCGAGTTCAGGCTGCTGCACTTCCTGATGACGCACCCGGAGCGCGTGCACAGCCGTTCGCAATTGCTCGACCAGGTCTGGGGCGACCATGTCTTTGTCGAGGAACGCACCGTCGACGTCCATATCAAGCGCCTGCGTGCGGCCCTGACGCCCGGCGGCTACAGCAACATGATCGAAACCGTGCGTGGCAGCGGCTACCGGCTGGCGCGCACCCCTGGCGCCTGAGCCGCCGCACGGGTCTCAAGCCGCTGGCAGGGCGCGGCGAAATCGTGGCACACTCCGTCGCAACCCTGCAGGCAGCCGTTTTCGCGGCTGCCTGCGAGCCTGAACCCTGCGCATGAATGTCATCTGGGCCCGTTCCGCGGCCATCCTGATCAGCCTGCTGGTGCTGTCCGCCGGCGTCTACCTGGTCGCCGGCCCGGTGCCGGCGCTGGCGCTGGCATGCGTGTCGCTGCTCGGCCTGTTGTTCTACTACCTGTACCAGATCAACCGGCTGTGGAAGGTGCTGGACGCGCCGGTCTACGGCGAGATCCCCAGCGCGCTCGGCCTGTGGGGCGAGGTGTATTACCGCCTGCACCGGCTGGTCAAGCGCTGGCGCACCCAGGTGCTGCAGGTGGAGCAGCAGCACACCCGCTTTATCCAGGCCATCCAGGCCTCGCCCAACGGCGTGCTGATGCTCGATGACGCCGACCAGATCGAGTGGTGCAACGACGTCGCCGAGCAGCATTTCGGCCTGAACGCGCGGCGCGACGTGCGCCAGCGCATTACCCACCTGATTCGCCGGCCGGAGTTTGTCCACTACCTCACGCGGCAGCAGTTCGACGACCCGCTGGTGATGCGCGACATGGGCGAGCACAAGCACAGCGTGATCGCGGTCCAGATCCTGCCGTACGGCGACAACCGCAAGCTGGTGATCACGCAGGACATCACCAAGCTGGAAAACACCGAGGCGATGCGGCGCGACTTCGTCGCCAATGTCTCGCACGAACTGAAGACTCCGTTGACCGTGATGACCGGCTTCCTCGAAACCGTGCGCGACCTGCCGGTGTCCGAGGAAGACCGGCGCCGCTATATCGACATGATGCTGGCGCAGTCGGTGCGCATGCAGAGCATCGTCGAAGACCTGCTGGCGCTGGCCAAGCTGGAAAGCGACGCCCAGCCGCCGGGCCATGAGGTGGTGCCTATCCGCGCCATGGTGGCGCACCTGATGCACGATGCCGAGGCGCTGTCGCAGGGCCGGCACCACGTCGCGGCCGAGATCGATCCCACCGTGGGCATGCGCGGCGCGGAGACCGAGCTGATGTCGGCGCTGGGCAACCTGGTGTCGAACGCGGTGCGCTACACGCCGGAGGGCGGGCGCATTACCATGCGGCTGGCCTGGGAAGACGGCCACGCGGTGTTCTCGGTGGCCGATACCGGCCTGGGCATCGCGGCCGAGCATATTCCCCGGCTGACCGAGCGCTTCTACCGCGTCGACCGCAGCCGCTCGCGCGACACCGGCGGCACCGGCCTTGGGCTGGCCATCGTCAAGCATGTGCTGTCGCGCCACCATGCCGAACTGCGCGTCACCAGCGAAGAGGGCCGGGGCAGCGTGTTCCGCGTGGTGTTCCCGCTGGAGCGCAGCCTGCGCTCCGCTGCCGCAAGCGCGGACAGCCCGGTGCCGGGCGTGGGTCCGACGGTAACGCCGCAGGCACCGGACAATTCCCGGCGCGCAGCCTGATCTCAAAGAGAAACCCCGCCGCGGCGGGGCTTCTTGTGCTCGCGGCGCGCGTTCAGGGCGTACCGCCAAACATCACCAGCATATCGTTCTGGCTGACATGCGGATGCTTGGAACGCGTCTGGCTGCGCACGTAATTTCCGTCCGACTGCATGAGCCACGCCGAGGCATTGTCGCGCAGGTGGACCTGCAAGCTCTCCTTGATCACGCGCGCCTTGAGCGCCTTGTCCAGCACCGGGAACGCGACTTCCACGCGGCGGAACAGGTTGCGGTCCATCCAGTCGGCGCTGGACAGGTAGAGCACCTCTTCGCCGGCCGCGTGGAAGTAATAGACGCGATGGTGTTCGAGAAAACGCCCGATGATCGAGCGCACCGTGATGTTCTCGGACATGCCGGGCACGCCCGGCATCAGCGCGCACACCCCGCGCACGATCAGGTCGATCTTCACGCCGGCGCGCGAGGCCTTGTACAGCTCGTCGATGATCGACGGTTCCAGCAGGGCGTTCATCTTGGCGATGATGCGCGCCGGCTTGCCCGCGCGCGCGTTGCGGGCCTCGGCGCGGATATGGTCGACCAGGTTGCTCTGCATGGTGAACGGCGACTGCCACAGGTGGTTCAGCCGGATCGTGCCGGCCGTGCCGGTCAGCAGCTGGAACACATGGTGCACGTCTTCGCAGATGGCCTCGTCGGCGGTCAGCAGCCCGAAGTCGGTATAGAGCCTGGCCGTGCGCGGGTGGTAATTGCCGGTGCCCAGGTGGGCATAGCGGCGCAGCTTGACCTGCTTGGCCTTCGGCCCGGTGGGCTCGCGCCGCACGATCAGCAGCATCTTGGCGTGGCACTTGTGCCCGACCACGCCGTAGATCACGTGCGCGCCGGCGGACTCGAGCCGCTCGGCCCAGTTGATATTGGTTTCCTCGTCGAAGCGCGCCAGCAGTTCCACCACCACCGTCACTTCCTTGCCGTTGCGCGCGGCGGTCATCAGCGCTTCCATCACCAGCGATTCGTTACCGGTGCGGTAGACCGTCTGCTTGATCGCGACCACGTTGGGGTCGGCCGCGGCGAGCTGCAGCAAGTCCAGCACGGAGCTGAAGCTCTCGTAGGGATGGTGCAGCAGCACGTCCTGCTGGCGCATCACGTCGAACATCGACGCGCCGCCGGCAAAGGCCTTGACCGGCGCCGGCACGTAAGGCGGGAACTTGAGCGCCGGCCGGTCGACCATGTCGGGGATCTGCATCAGCCGCACCAGGTTCACCGGGCCCGATACGCGGTACAGGTCCTGTTCGGCGAGTCCCGATTCCAGCAGCAGCCGGCGCGCCAGCGGGGCCGGCGTATCGGACGAGATTTCTAGCCGCACCGTGTCGCCGAAATGGCGCGCGGGCAGCTCGCCCTGCAGCGCTTCGCGCAGGTCGGTGATGTCGTCTTCCGAGACGAACAGGTCCGAGTTGCGCGTGACGCGGAACTGGTAGCAGCCATGCACGGTAATGGCCGGGAACAGCTCGTGCACGAAGCCCTGCATGAATGACGACAGCATGACGAAGCCGTACGGATAGCCCGACAGCTTCTCCGGCATCTTCACCACGCGCGGCAGCGCACGCGGCGCCTGCACGATGGCGAGATCGGCGTCGCGCCCGAACGCGTCCTTGCCGGACAGTTCCACCACGAAGTTCAGGCTCTTGTTGAGCACGCGCGGGAAGGGGTGGGCCGGGTCCAGCGCGATCGGGGTCAGCACCGGCGCCAGTTCGCGCTGGAAGAACTCGCGCGCCCATTCACGCTGGGCGTCGGTCCAAGTGGTGGTCAGGTGGAAAAAGACCCCTTCTTTTTCAAGTAGTGGAAAAATGGTGTTCTGCAGCATGTCATACTGCGAGGCCACCAGCCGTTGCGTGCGCTCGGTGACAAGCTGGTAGGTCTGCTGGAACGAAAGACCATCCGGCGTCAGGCCCGAGGCATTGTCGCGCATCTGTTCCTTCAGGCCCGCCATGCGGATTTCAAAGAACTCGTCCAGGTTGCTGGACACGATGCAGATGAACTTGAGCCGTTCCAGCAGCGGGACTTTCGGGTCCGCGGCTTGCGCCAGCACGCGGGCATTGAATTCCAGGATGCCCAGTTCGCGATTGAGCAGCGTACTGGACGGAGTCGTCGACATGGTCATGACCTTCTTTTGGTAATGTGGCGACTTTTTCATAGAATCGTGTCACTTTCATGACAGTTTGATTTTGTCATGATGCGGACATGACCACGACATATTTTCTCCGGGCCCGAATCGCGGCAGGCTCCGGCGCCAGCGGGTCCCTGCCGCGCTTCGCCACGCCAATGCGAACCTGCCCTCCAAGCACACGATGAACAACACTCCACGCCTGCTGGCCGCCGTCGACATGGGCTCGAACAGCTTCCGCCTGATGATCGGGCGGGTGGACGAGACCCCGACGGCCAATGGCCCGGCCAGCCAGATCTTCCAGGTGGACGCGCTGCGCGAACCGGTGCGGCTGGCGGCCGGCCTGACCCCCGACAAATACCTTGACCAGCCCGCGCGGCGACGCGGTATCGATGCGCTGCGGCGCTTCGGCGACCGCCTGCGCGAGTTCGCGCCTGGACAGGTGCGCGCGGTTGCCACCAATACGCTGCGGGTAGCAAAGAATGCGTCCGATTTCCTGATCGAGGCCGAAGGCGCGCTGGGCTTCCCGATCGAAGTGATAGCCGGGCGCGAGGAAGCGCGGCTGATCTATCTGGGCGCGTCGCACGACGCGCCGGCCTGCCAGGGCAACCGCCTGGTGGTCGATATCGGCGGCGGCTCGACCGAATTCATCATCGGCAACGGCTACCAGTCCAAGCTGATGGAAAGCCTGTATATCGGCTGCGTGTCGCACAGCCGCCAGTTCTTCCCCAGCGGCAATGTCGACGACTACGCGATGAAGCAGGCCGAGCTGGCGGCGCGCCGCGAGATCCAGGTGCTGGTGCGCCAGTACCGTGCCGCCGGCTGGGAGCAGGCGGTGGGCTCGTCGGGCACCGCGCGCGCGCTGGCCGAGCTGATCGAACTCAACGGCATGAACGACAGCAATGCCGAGCACGGCATCACGCGCGAAGGGCTGGAGCGCCTGAAGCGTGCGCTGATCAAGGCCGAGAACACCAACCGCGTCAAGCTGACCGGTCTCAAGCCGGACCGCATTCCGGTGCTGCCGGGGGGCTTGTCGATCATGCTGGGCGTGTTCGCCGAACTCGATATCGAGCGCATGGACGTGACCGACGGCGCGCTGCGGCTGGGCGTGCTGTACGACCTGCTCGGACGCAGCCACCATGAAGACATGCGCACGGTCACGGTGGACCAGTTCATGCGCCGCTATGGTGTCGACCGCGCGCAGGCCAGCCGCGTGCGGCGCACCGCGCAGACACTGCTGTCACAGTTCCCGGACCCGGCCAACGAACGGCGCGAGGACAACCTCGCGCTGCTGGGCTGGGCCGCCAGCCTGCACGAGATCGGCATGTCGATCTCGCACAGCGGCTACCACAAGCATTCCGCCTATATCGCCACGCATGCCGACATGCCGGGCTTTTCCAAGACCGACCAGGCGCGGCTGGCGACGCTGCTGCTGGGCCATGCGGGCAAGCTGGGCAAGCTCTCGGGCAGCGGCAAGTTCGTCGACTGGCGCATGCTGTTCAGCCTGCGCCTGGCCTTCGTGCTGTGCCGGCGCCGCTCGGACGTGGCGCTGCCGGACATCCGCGTCACGCAGTTGGCCGAAGCGCTGGACGAAGGCTTCACCGTGCGCCTGCCGAAGGCGTGGATCGACGCCAATCCGCTGATCGAATACAGCCTGGCGCAGGAAGCCGACGAATGGCAGCGCATCGGCAAGCGCTACAAGGTGGTCTACGACTGAGAGGGAAGGGATCGACCGGCCGCCGATAAGGCGGCCGTGACCGGAAGGGCTTGTTGGCGGGCGCGCCGTTCAGGCGGCGTTGTTCAGGCCCAGGAAGTGGCGGGCGTAGCGCGGGTTCATGTCGTTCACGCGCAGCAGCGTGAGGAAGTCCGCCACGTTGAAGTCCGGGTCCCAGGCGGGCTGGCCGCAGATCTTCGCGCCCAGGCGCAGGTAGCCCTTGATCAGCGCGGGCGGCTCGACCGCCAGCTGCTGGTTCAGGTCTTCCACCGGCAGCGGCAGGCGCGGGAAGGCGTGGTACTCGATCGGTGCCAGCGAGCGCTCGGTGAACAGCCGGTGCAGGCTGGCCGCGTAGTGGCCGCCATCGCTCATCGGCACGCTCGCGCAGCCCAGCATCGACTCGATGCCCCAGCGCTGCAGGTACTCGCCCAGCCCGCCCCACAGCGCCATGATGACGCTGCCGGAGCGGTAGTCGCGGTGCACGCACGAGCGGCCCAGTTCCAGCATCTTGGGGCGCAGGTGCGACAGGCGCACCAGGTCGAATTCCGATTCGGCGTACAGGCAGCCCAGGCGCTTGGCCTGGTGCGGCGGCAGCACGCGGTAGGTGCCGACCACGCGCAGCGTGGCCATGTCGCGCACGATCAGGTGGTCGCAGTAGGCATCGAACATGTCGATGTCCAGTTCAGGCACCGAAGACGTCAGGCGTGCGCCCATTTCCTCGGCAAAGACCTTGTAGCGCAGGCGCTGGGCCTCGACTACTTCGTCCTGGTGGCGCGCCCACGCCACGCTGAGAACAGGCGACTCATGTGCCGGTGTATCCGATGGGCGATGAAGACGCCTCCGCGCCGTCTGGCCGCCGAGGCCATTGGGCAGGGAGTCGAAGAGCGGCTGGGTAGGCGTCGGCAGATCTCGCATCAGTATGTCCTTTTGGTGACGAAACTGTTGCGATGCAATGTAGTGAGGGCCGGTGACAATGCCGTGACCCGGCGATGACGGTTGCGTGACTTCGACAGCCGGGTCTGTCCGGGAAGCCTTCAGGGGCACCCTTGGGCGGTGCCGCACCCCGACCGGACTTAGAGGAATTCTGGGTTGATGACCGCGCGCAGCACGGTCTGGGCCTCGCTTTCGCGGGTACGGCCGGTCAGCCACCAGAGGCCGCCCTTGCGCACGCTCCAGTCCATTTCGGTGCCCGCCAGCAGCAGGCTGGCGACGCGGCCGATCCAGGGCTGATGACCGACCACCACCACGTGCTCCGGGCGCTCCGGCCATTCGACCGCGGTCAGCACGGCGCTGACGTCGGCGCCGGGGGCCAGGGCATCGAGGATTTGTGCGTCGCCGGTCAGTGCCGCCGCGGTTTCGCGGGCGCGCACGGCGGGGCTGCATAGGACCCGGGTATCGGCTGGCAGGTGGGCCCGCAGCCATTTGGCCGAGGCCTCGGCCTGCTTGCGGCCGCGGCGCGTCAGCGGGCGCTGCAGGTCGGCATGGCGGCTAAGGCTGAGGGCGTCGGGGAGGTCTTCGGCTTCGGCATGGCGCCACAGGATCAGGTTCATGTCGGACGGGGCAATGAGCTTGCTTCGAGTATGGTGAAGCCGCCCGACCGGCGCAAGCGCGGCGCGAACAAAAGCGGGCTGCCGGTCAGGGCAGCCCGCAAGTGTCTCCGGGCGCGGTGTCAGCGGCGTGACAGCGCGTCGGCGCAATACAGCGGCGGCGCCGATGGCAATGCATTGCCACCGGCGCCGTCGGGAAACTCAGGACTTGTGGCGGAAGTTGATGCGGCCCTTGGTCAGGTCGTAGGGCGACATTTCCAGGGTTACGCGGTCGCCGGCCAGGATGCGGATGCGGTGCTTCTGCATCTTGCCCGAAGCGTATGCCCAGATTTCAACGCCGTTTTCCAGCGTGACCCGATAGCGGTTGTCAGGCAGGGCTTCCGACACCACGCCGCCAAATTCAATGAGTTCTTCCTTAGCCAATCTGTCTTCCTTTTCGGCAGCCCGCGAAGGCTGCATGGTTACGTTTTCAAAAAATCTGTTCGGTTCGCCCGCAACGTCGCCCAGTCGCGGCACCTTGCGCCGATACGGCCAATCGCGCCTGAGGCGGTCGGGGGCAGGGCGCGCATGCTGCGGCGGCTGGCGCCCTGCATGACCGGATCAATCGGCGGGGTCAGCGGTGTCGCCATGCGGGCGCGGATTGCTTGGGCGAAAACCTGGTCGCTGACAGCCGGAGAGGCCGTGTGCTTCGCGGAGCAGGCGGGCAGGTGTACCCGGTGGTTCGCCAGTTCGGTGTCGTCGCGGTGGCCCGCGCCGGCGGCTGCTGTTCGCTCGCAGGAGCGCGCTGGTGAGAACGCCCGGTTACAGGGATGCTCGGACACCCCGGGGGCTACTGCGACATTGTATCACGTACGCGGATGCAGCATTGCCGGTGCGTCCGGTTGCACCGGCCTCGGGCTAGGCGCAACAAAATGGCGATAAAGGCGCAAACCGGCTCGCAGTCCGCTTGGTATTTGAGCCATATGAGCTAGAACTAACGCGTACGGCCGTGCCGGGCCGGATCTCGCAAGGAGACTGCCATGGAACTCCATCTGGAATCGCACCGCTATGTCCGCTGCCGCCCCGACTGGCGCGCCGCGGTGCTGGCGGGGCTGATTGCGGGCGCGGTCTACATGGTGCTGGAGTTGCTGACCGCGCGCTTTCTGCTGTACCAGGGCGCCTGGGGCACCGTGAAGATGGTCGCAGCCATCATCCTGGGCCGTGAGGCGCTGTCGGCCGATGCCTTCAACTGGACCATCGTGCTGGCCGCGGGCACGGTGCATTTTGCCTTGTCGATCATCCTGGCGGCGGCGCTGGCGCTGATCCTGTCGTCGTTCCGGTTCGACACCAGCCTGGGCCTGGCCTCGGTGGTGGGGATCGTATTCGGCGTGGTGGTCTACCTGGTCAACTTCTATGTGCTGGGGCGCTACATGAACTGGTTCGACGAGGCGCGCGGCTGGGAAGCCCTGTTCGCGCATGCGCTGTTCGGGCTGGTCGCGGCCGATGTGTACTGCAACCTGGAGCGCCGGCGCGGCGGGGCGCAGGCGCAGCCCCCCGCCTGAACCGTTTAGCCCATCTGGTTGATATGACGATTAACGCGCTCGCACTACGCTAGAGGCAAACGACCATAGCGGCTGGCGCCTGGCACATCCGCGCACAGTCACACCGGAGTGCCCATGCGGGTCGCAATCGTCAGTACCGAAACCACCGGGCTCACGCCAGCCGATGAGCCCGTCAGCATCGGCTTGCTGCTGGTCGAGGTGTCGCCGCGCGCCGGCGGCCTGCTGCGCGAAGTGGCGGAGTACTACGGTTCGCAGGAGCCGACCGTGCCGATCAGCGCGGCAGCCACCGATACCCACGGCCTGACCGCCGACATGCTGCGCGGGCGCCGCTTCGACCTCGGCGCCATTCGCGCCATCGTCGACGAGGCCGAGGTGCTGGTGGCCCACGGCGCCGCGTTCAACGCCAGGATGCTGGAGAAAGTGCTGCCCGGCATCCAGCACAAGCGCTGGCGCTGCTCGGTGCGGCAGGTGCGCTGGTCCCAGTATTTCCACGCCGCCAACCACAAGCTCGATACGCTGTGCGAGCACCTGCATATCTTCCGCCCCCGGCCGCAGGTGGCTTTGGATGACTGCCTGGCGCTGTCCAAGCTGCTGTTCCGGCCGATCGGCGCCACCCAGCAGGCGACGCCGATGGGTTTCCTGCTGGCCGAAGCCGATTTCGCGATAAGCGCCGCCCCGCATGCCGGCAGCGTGCCCGCTCCGCCGCCCCTGGCGCCGCCGCCGGAACTCTCGTCTTCCTGGATGCCTCAAGTCGAAGCCAGCCAGCATGGCCCCGGGCGGGGGCTGGTGATGGCGGCCGTGATACTGATGCTATGCGCCGGCGCGGTGATCTGGCCGGACTTGTTCCCGTGGTGACAGCGCGTTGCAAGCGCCGCATGGCTGCCCTTGCGCAAACGGGCCGGAAAAGAAAAACGGCCCGGATCTTCCGATCCAGGCCGTTGTTTCCACTGGGTATTTCTGGTCGGAGCGATAGGATTCGAACCTACGACCCTCTGATCCCAAATCAGATGCGCTACCAGGCTGCGCTACGCTCCGAAGCCGGCCATTGTAGCCGCGTTGGCAAGCCACGGTCAATGTGCGTCGATGCCGATGGGTTCGGGTCGGACGAGTGCGCCGCAATGCTCCCCCTTCTGGCGGGGGCGCTTTGTCTTGACTTGGGTTTGCGCGCTGCGATAATCCGCACACCGCTCCAGTCCGACCGGCGTGCTGTTGGGAACGCCCGGTTTCGCGTAGTTCCTTCCGGACTGACCTGATCACCACAACAAGAACGGCGCTCCCCGCCCTGGGCGAGCGGCTCGGTCTGTCTGCGTTCGCCAATTGGCGGCACGGGCGGCCTGAAACAGGAGGTGCGGCATTCGATCACAACGATCCGGCACAGGATCGGCAAAACATGCAGGGAAGAGCGGTGGCATGCGGAGCGCCGCTGCTTGCCTTGGACGGGAATAAAGATGTTTCAGTCGCACGTGGTTGTGCTCATCGCGGGGCTGTTTGCCTTGCAGATGGCGGTGGTTTGCGTGGTGTTGCGCCGGTCGTCGGGCATGGAGCGCAGCGGCCTGACATCCTGGGCGCTGGGCAGCGTGCTGGCGGCCTTTGCCGCGGCGCTCGCGGCGGTGCAGGCATTGCGGCCGATGTGGCTGGTGCCGGAGTCGACCGACCTGGCGCTGCTTGCCGCGCTTTCGGTGATGGCAGTGGGCGCGCGGCACTTTGCGCAACGGCCGGGCCGTGCCGCGGGCCTGCTGGGGCTGAACCTCGCGGCCGCGGCAGCGGTGGCCTGGGGCGACCTGGCGCCGCGCTACCTGGCCACGACGGTGGCGCTGCCCGATCTGGCGCCGGTGCTGAGCGCCTGCCATATCGTGCTGCTGCTGGATCTCGCGCGCAGCGTGGTGCCGGCGGTGCCGGCAACGCGCGGCACCGGCCGGCTGGCGGCGTGGTCGCTGGCGGCGATCGTGATCGCCGCGGCGGCCATCAATGCCTGGACCGTGTTGCGGCCGCTGGCGGCACTGGCGCAGGGCGGCGCCTGGCCGCGGCCGATGCCGTGGGACGGCGAGCTGGCCGTGTTCAACGTCTTTGCCCTGGTGGGGGTGTCGGTCAGCTTTGCCCTGATGGCGCACGACCGGCTGCGCCGCATGCTGGAGCGGCGCGCGCGGCACGACGACCTGACCGATGTGCTGCTGCGCGGCGCCTTCTGGGAGGAACTGGAGGCCGCCTGCCTGCAGGCCGAGCGGCAGCGCAAGCCGATGACGGTCGCGTTTGTCGACCTCGACCACTTCAAGGCGATCAACGATGTCTATGGCCACCTGGCCGGCGACAGCGTGCTGCGGCACTTTGCCGGCCTGTTGCGCAAGACGCTCGGACACGGCGACCTGGCGGGGCGCCTGGGCGGCGAGGAGTTCGCCATCGTGATGCCGGATACCGCGCTGGAAACCGGCCGGCTTGCCTGCCTGCGGCTGGCCACGGCGGTGCGCGCCACGCCGTGCCCGTCGGAACCCGATCCGATTGCCTATACCGTCAGCATCGGCGTGGCCGCGCGCCAGCCCGGCGAGGGTGCCGATGCGCTGATGCGCCGCGCGGACCGCGCGCTGTATGACGCCAAGCTGAAGGGGCGCAACTGCGTGTCGCTGCACCCGGCGGGCGGCGATGCCGCGGAATCGGCCTCCGACTCCGCCGGCGCCGGCCGCTACGTCACGCGCGGCCAGCCCCGCGCCGCGTCCTGAGGCGCATCGCTTGTCACCGCGGCCGGGCGCTGCGGTAGAATGCACGCCTTCGCGTCCTTAGCTCAGTTGGATAGAGCACTCGCCTTCTAAGCGAGCGGTCAGAGGTTCGAATCCTCTAGGACGCGCCAAAGCCCACGGATTCGGGGCGCCGAATCGTCCCGGGTCCAGTCCCTGCCGCTTCGCCGACATCATCCCGGCGCCATCCTGCGGTTTCCCATGGGTTGTCCAAGGCCAGTCGCCAAGCCATATCGCAACGCATGGATGCCATGTAGCGATAGGCATACCTTTTGAGGTTGTCCAGGCCTCACCCCTCATCTAGACTGGATTTCATCCGTCCAAGCGGTCAGTACTTAACCTGACCTGCCGAATGCGCGGCGGCGCGGTTGCCGGTCCTGGGTCTTGGTGGTGATCTGCAGGGAGACAAGCATGATGCCTACGCCAACTTCGGAGCGCTTGCTGTCGCGCGGGCTACTCGATGTGCTGATCCGCGCGGGGCTGATCGCGGTGCTGGCGATCTTCTGCTTTCAGATATTCCGGCCCTTTCTCGATCTCATTGTCTGGTCGGTGATCCTGGCCGTGACCATCTATCCGCTGCAGGTCAGGCTCAGGCGCAAGCTGGGCAACAAGGACGGACGCGCCGCCACGCTGATCGTCCTGGCCGCGATTGCCATCATCGCGCTGCCGGCCTACCTGCTGGGCGCCGCCATGGTCGACTCGGTGGCCAGTGCCATGGCCATGGTCAAGAAAGAAGGCTTGCATATTCCGCCACCGGCCGAGTCGGTCGCCAGCTGGCCGCTGGTGGGCCAGCGCCTGTATGACGTCTGGCTGCAGGCCGCCTCCGACCTGACCGGCGTGATCCAGACCCACGCGCCTCAGGTGCGGGAAATCAGCCTGGCCGTGCTCGCCGCCGCCGCCGGCATCGGCAAGGGGCTGCTGCTATTTGTCTTCGCCCTGATCATCGGGGGCATCTTCATGGCCTACGGCGAGGCCGGCAACCGTAGCGCCGTGCAGATTGCCGCGCGCGTCTTTGGCCCCGAGCGGGGCCAGCGCATCGCCTCGCTGTGCACGGCGACCATTCGCGCGGTGGCCCAGGGCGTGGTCGGTATCGCCTTTATCCAGATGCTGCTGGTCGGCGTTGCCTTCGTGGTCAAGGGTGTCCCGGCTGCGGGCGTGCTGGCCCTGGTGGTGCTGCTGCTGGGCATTGCGCAGTTGCCGGCCACGCTGATCACCGTGCCGGTGATCATCTATGTCTTTGCCAGCGAAGGGGCCAGCGTGGCCACCATCGTCTTCGCCATCTATGTGTTCGTGGCGGGGCTGGCCGATAATGTGCTCAAGCCGCTGTTGCTCGGGCGGGGCGTCGACGTGCCGATGCCGGTGGTGTTGATCGGCGCGCTGGGCGGGATGGTGACCGGCGGCGTGATCGGCCTGTTCATCGGTCCGGTGGTGCTGGCGGTCGGCTATCAGCTGTTCTGGCAATGGGTGGAAGATCCGCCGCCGCAGACCGAGCCTGGCAGCCAGCAACAGACCTGAAGCCATCCGGGCCGCCCATGACGCGCCGGCACCGTCCTCTGCGCGCATTGCTGGCCGCCGCGTGCTGCGTGGGGGGGTGCGCGCGCCTCGGGCCGGATTTCCAGCCGCAGCAGGAACCGTGGACGCAGCAGTGGCGCAGCCCGGCGCTCGAGCAGGCTACGGTGCAGCGAGCCCTGCCCGACATCCGCGAGTGGTGGCAGGTCTTCGGCGACCCGGCACTCGAACGCCTGATCGCCGAAGCCGATGCCCACAATGCCAGCCTGAAGATTGCCGGCCTGCGCGTAATGGAAGCGCGCGCCCAGCTGGGCATTGCCCAGAGCGGACGATTCCCCCAATTGCAGCAGGCCAGTGCCGACGTCCTGTACACAGATCGCCGGCAGGCCGGCGGCCGCAATCCTCAGAACAATCGCTTCTGGCAATACAGCGCGGGCTTCGACATCGGCTGGGAGCTGGATTTCTGGGGGCGCTTCAGCCGCGCCATCGAATCCGCCGATGCCGCCTACTTTGCGGCCCGCGCCAACCGCGAGGACGTGCTGGTGCTGCTGCGCGCCCAAGTCGCGGAGACCTACTTTGCCTTGCGCACGGCCGAGGCACGCCTGCGCATCGCCCGCGACAACGCGGCCCTGCAGCGGCGCAGCCTTGAAATCACCGAGCGGCTGTTCAAGAGCGGCGAGACCGACGAACTCGACCTGCAGCAAGCCAAGACCCAGTACCTGGGCACCCTGAGCACCGTCCCCGAATTCGAAAGCCAGATCACGCGCACCCGCAATGCCCTTGCGGTGCTGGTGGGCCGCCCGCCGGGGCCGTTGCCGGAGTTGCCGGAGCTGTCCGGCAAGGAAGGCCTGATGCCGCTGATCGATCGCGCCGTGCTGCAGGACGTGCCCGCCAGCCTGCTGCAGCGCCGGCCGGATATCCGCGCCGCCGAGTTGCAGATCGCCGCGCAATCGGCGCTGATCGGTGTGGCCGAGGCCGATCTCTATCCGTCGCTGACGCTGCTGGGCAGCATTGTCTGGTCCGCCAGCACACTGGCGGGCACGCCCAACAGCCTGGCGCTGGTCGGCGGGCCGAGCCTGCGCTGGAATGTGTTCGACTATGGCCGCATCAAGAACACCGTGCGGGTGCAGGACGCCCGGCTGCAGCAGTTGATCATCGCCTACCAGGATGCCGTGCGACAGGCGGCGCGCGAAGCCGACGATGCCGCGAGCGCGCTGATCAAGGCGCTGGAGCGTGAGCAGATCCTGCGTGACAGCGCGCTGGCCGCGAGGCGTTCGCTGACGCTGGCCAACGCGCTTTACCGCGAGGGCTACTCGGACTTCCAGCGCGTGCTGGATGCGCAGCGCGCGCTGGCGGCCCAGCAGGATGCCTACGTGGTCAACCGCAGCAATGCCGTCAGCGACCTGATCGCCGTGTACAAGGCGCTCGGCGGTGGCTGGTCCAGCGAACAGCCGCTGCTCGACCCTGCCACGCGCGAGCAGATGCGGCAACGTACTGACTGGGGAACCCTGCTCGACGAGCCAGGGTCCGCGCCGGTTTCCCTGTCAGGCAACGGTAATCCCTGAGCGAGTGCCGATGAACGACACCCCGCAGCCCTCCGAGGCGCCGACGCTTACGCCGACCCCCGCGCCGCCGCCGCCCGCGGCCGACTCGTCAAAGAAGGGCGTGCGCTGGGTGCTGCTGCTGATCGTGATCAGTCTCGCCTGGTACCTGCTGGCCGACCGCCTGACCCCGTATACGCAACAGGCGCGGGTGCAGGCCTTCGTGGTGCCGGTGGCCGCGGAAGTGTCCGGCCGCGTGACCAAGGTGCACGTGCGCAACAATCAGGACGTGGCGACGGGCACGGTGCTGTTCGAGGTGGATCCGCAGCAATACCGCATCGCGGTGGACCGCGCCCGTGCCGATCTGGAGTCGACGCGCCGGCAGATCGGGGCCAGCACGGCGGGTATCGAGTCGGCGCAGGCATCGCTGCGCGCGGCCCGTGCCAACGAAGTCAAGGCGCGGCAGGATAGCGAGCGCCTCGAGCGGCTGTACCGCGAGGACCCCGGCACCATCTCGCTGCGGCGCCTGGAGGTGGCGCGGGCCAGCCTGGAGCAGGCCGTCAGCCAGGTCGCCGCTGCCAGGGCCGAGGTTCAGCGTGCGCGCGAGCAGGAGGGCGGCAGCGACGCAGACAACGCCAAGCTGCGCAGCGCCGCCGCGGCGCTGGAAAAGGCCGAGCTGGACCTGGCCAACACGCAGGTGCGGGCGCGCGCCGCCGGGCTGGTCACCGACCTGCGCACCGATGTCGGCCAGTTTGCCGCGGCCGGCAATCCGGTCATGACGCTGATCGCCATCCACGATGTCTGGATCAACGCCGAAATGACCGAAAACAACCTCGGCCGCGTCGAGCCCGGCACGCCGGTTGCCATCGTGCTGGATGCCTTGCCGGGCAGGGTCTTCAAAGGCCGGGTGCGCAGCGTCGGCTACGGCGTCAACGCCGGGACAAGCACGCCGCCGGGCAGCCTGCCGACGGTGCAGAACAGTCGTGACTGGCTGCGCCCGGCGCAACGCTTCCCGGTCATTGTCGAGCTCGACCGCGGCGAGTTTCCCCCCCTGCGCGGCATTCGCGTGGGCGGGCAGGCCGAGGTCATGGCGTTTCCCACCGAGGGCAACCCGCTCAATCCGCTGGGCCGCTTGTTCCTGTACCTGATGAGCTGGCTTTCCTATGTCTACTGACAGCCAGGCGTCGCCATGGCCCGCGCGCGATCCACGCAGCCGACGTTGCCTGCGCCTGGCCAGCGGCACCGCGCTGTGCCTGACGATCAGCTTCGGACTGGCCCTGCCGGTGCCCATGGTCGCGCCGGTGCTCGGCGTGTTCCTGCTGGCGACGCTCAACCGGCCGATGTCGCTCGGGGCGGGACTGGGCCTGGCACTGGTGGTGATGCTGACCACCGGCATCGGCCTGCTGCTGATCCCCCTGCTGCGCCATTACCCTGCCAGTGGCGTGCTGCTGGTCGGCCTGTGCCTGTTCCTGGCCTTTCGCTACGGATTGCGCGGCGGCAACGGCCTGGTGTCGACCTTCCTGGTGGTGGGGCTGACCATGATCTCGGCGGCGGGCACCTTTGATTTCGGACTGGCGGTCACGGTGATCGAAGCGCTGGTCAAGGGACTGCTGGTCGCCCTGATGGCGCTGGGGATTGGTCACTGGCTGTTTCCCGAACCGGCTGGCGCGGGCGCGCCGCCTGCAGCCGCGGACCTGCCGGAAGAGCAGGCCGCCCGGATCGCGCTGCGCGCCGCGCTGGTGGTCATGCCGGCATTCCTGCTGGCGCTGAACGATCCGTCGGCCTACCTGCCGGTCATCATGAAGGCGGCCACGCTGGGCCGGCAAACCTGCACTACTTCGGCACGCGGCGCGGGGCGGGAACTGCTGGGGTCGACCCTGCTTGGCGGCGTGCTGGCGATCCTGTTCTGGGCCGCGCTCAGCCTGTTCGTGCACTTGTGGATGTACTTCCTGTGGATGCTGCTGTTTGGCCTGCTGGTGGGGCGCAGGCTGTATCGCCTGAGCCCGTCGCGGTACCCGCCAGGCTTCTGGGTCAACACCCTCGTGACCCTGATTATCCTGCTGGGCCAGTCCGTGCAGGACAGCGCCGCCGGGAAGGACGTCTATACCGCCTTTGCCGTGCGCATGGGCCTGTTTGTCGGCGTCACGCTGTATGCCTGGCTGATGGTCGCATGGCTCGATCAGCCCCGCGACGCGCGGCAATTGTCTGGATGAAAGGGGCGGTCATGCTGCACAACCTGGCGCTCGGCGTTCCCGTGATGCTGGCCTGCCTGCTGTTGCAGGCGGTGTTCGTGGCCGTCTGCCTGCGCTACTACGCGCGCTTCAAGCATGCGCGGCACGGGCACTTTTCGCTGGGCCAGGAAATCCTGCTGCTGTCGGTGGTGATGGTGCTGACCCTGAGCGGCAACTTCGTCCAGATGGCGATCTGGGCCATCCTCTTCATGCTGCTGGGCGAGTTCGCCGATTTCGCGACCGCGCTGTATCACTCGGGCGTCAACTTTGCCACGCTGGGCTATGGCGATATCGTCATGTCTCCCGCGTGGCGCCTGCTGGGGCCGCTGGAGGCGGCCAACGGCATTCTGATGTTCGGCGTCTCCAGTTCCGTGATGACGGCGGCGGTGCTGGAGGTGATCAAGCAAAACCTGGCCAGCCTGGGCGAGGACGTCGAGCCATAGCGCCGGGATGCCGCGCCCGGGCCGGGCGCGTCGCGGTCCCGCGGGTGCGGGAGCAGCGCCGGCAGGATTCGCGTTTTTGCCGCACAATACGGCCTGCGCGCCGCACAGGAGCACGCTGGATCGATCAGAGGCGAGGACTACCTCGCCCGTCAGCGGGCGGCATTTCGTTGAACCCTGCAAATCCTGTACATGGCCGCCCCACATGCACAATCCGCCGCGGATCCCGACCGCGGCGCCGACGCTTCCCTGTCTTCCCGCGATCACCACCCGTCCGGCCCGCTGCCGCTACTGGCATTGGGGGTCGGCAGCTTCGCCATCGGCACCGGCGAGTTCGTCATCATGGGCCTGCTGCCCGATGCCGCCACCGACCTCGGCATCTCGATCCCGCAAGCCGGCCACCTGATCAGCGCCTATGCGCTCGGCGTGGTCGTCGGCGCACCGCTGCTGGCGGTGCTGGGCGCACGCTGGCCGCGGCGCAACCTGCTGATTGCCCTGATGGCGGTGTTTGCCGCCGGCAATATCGCCAGCGCGCTGGCGCCGTCGTACCTGTCGATGATGGTGGCGCGCCTGCTCACGGGCTTTCCGCACGGCACGTACTTCGGCGTCGCGGCGCTGGTCGCGGCCAGCCTGGTGCCGCGTGAGCGGCGCGCGCAGGCGGTGGGGCTGGTGATGCTTGGCCTGACCACCGCCACGCTGGTCGGCGTGCCGATCGCGGCCGCGGTCGGCACCTGGCTGGGCTGGCGTTCGGCCTTCGTGATCGTAGGCGCGCTCGGCGCGCTGACGGCGCTGCTGGTATGGCGCTGGGTGCCGTTCGTGCCGGCCGACCGTCGTGCCAGTCCGCTGCGCGAGTTGTCCGCACTCGGGCGCAAGCAGGTCTGGCTGACGCTGGGCATCGGTGCGATCGGGTTTGGCGGCATGTTCGCGGTGTTCAGCTATATCAAGCCGACCATGCTGGAGCTGGCGCATATGCCGGCGGCCGGCATCCCGGTGGTGCTGGCGCTGTTCGGCATCGGCATGGTGGCGGGCAACCTGGCCGGCGCGAAGCTCGCCGACAAGGCGTTGATGCCCACGGTGGGCGGGGTGCTGGTCTGGACCGCGCTGGTGCTGGGCGCCTTTACCTTGACCGCGTCGCACGCCTGGCTGGCCGCCTTCAATGTGCTGCTGGTCGGCACCGCCGTGGCGCTGGGCCCGGCGCTGCAGATCCGGCTGATGGACGTTGCAGGCGATGCGCAGACGCTGGCGGCGGCGCTCAACCATTCGGCCTTCAACCTGGCCAATGCGCTGGGCGCCTGGCTGGGTGGGCTGACCATTGCCGCCGGCTTCGGCTGGGAATCGACCGGCTGGGTCGGCCTGCTGCTGGCGTTGGGCGGGCTGGTGATCTATGCCTGGTCGATGCTGAGCATGGAGCGGCGCGTCCCCGCCGCGGCGTAGCAGGCTGGTGTGTACGCCTGGTCGGAATCCCGAAGCAAAAAAGGGGGTGCCATAACGGCACCCCCTTTTTTATCGCGCGAGTTGCCGGCGCCGGATTTACTCCGCGTCGGCCACGCTCGCGCCGACCACGTTGAAGCCACCATCGACATAGGTGATCTCGCCGGTCACGCCGCTGGCCAGGTCCGACAGCAGGAAGGCGGCGACGTTGCCGACTTCTTCGATGGTGACATTGCGGCGCAGCGGCGCGGCTTGCTCGAAGTGGCCGAGCAGCTTGCCGAAGCCCTTGATGCCCGAAGCGGCCAGGGTCTTGATCGGGCCGGCCGAGATGCCGTTGGCACGGATCCCGCGCGGGCCGACCGACGAGGCCAGGTAGCGCACGCTGGCTTCGAGCGAGGCCTTGGCCAGGCCCATGGTGTTGTAGTTGGGGACCACGCGCTCGGCGCCGAGGTAAGTCAGCGTCAGCAGCGAGGCCTTGTCCGACAGCAGCGGCAGGGCGGCCTTGGCCAGCGCCGGGAAGCTGTACGCGGAAATATCGTGGGCGATGCGGAAGCCTTCGCGCGACAGGCCGTCGAGGAAATCGCCCGCGATCGCTTCACGCGGCGCGAAGCCGATCGAATGCACCAGGCCGTCAAACTTTTCCCAGCGCTGGCCCAGCGCGGCGAAGGTGGCGGCAATCTGCTCGTCGCTGCCGACGTCGCATTCGAAAACCAGGTCGCTGCCGAATTCCTTGGCAAAGTCGCTGATCCGGTCCTTGAACCGTTCGCCGACGTAGGTGAAGGCCAGTTCGGCGCCTTCGCGCTTGCACGCCGAGGCAATGCCGTAGGCGATCGAGCGGTTCGAAAGCAAGCCGGTGATCAGGATCCGCTTACCTGCCAGAAATCCCATAAATTCTCCAAGGTGGTGTATCAGGCACGCTTCGTGCGTCCGCCGTGCGGCCGTGCGGGTGCCGGGCTGTCCTGCGGCCCTTTTATTGCGCCGCGCAGAGGGAATGTCCGGATGGCTGGGGCCACCCCGGACGCATGTAAAATTGTCTCATACTTGGCCCGGCCGCAGAACGCCGGGCCCCACAGGTGACAGTGGAGGAATCCAACAGGATGCCTATTCAAGCACGTTGGCCGCTTCAGGCGGCATGGCAGTGCTTCCGGCGGGATGCAGTACTGCGTGGTTGGGCGGCAATGAAGCTGGCGCTGACGCTGGCGGCGGGGGTCTCGCTCTTTTCTGATCCGGCATGGGCGGCGCATGGCTTTGCGCTGCATGGGGACCTGAAGTACCAGCCGAATTTCTCGCACTTCGAATACGCCAATCCCAACGCGCCGGTCGGCGGCACGCTGACGCTCGCCAATCCTGACCGGCGCACCAGCTTCGACAAGTTCAATCCGTTCACGCTCAAGGGCACTTCGGCCCCGGGCCTGAACGCGCTGATGTTCGAGTCGCTGCTGATCAGCAGCGCCGACGAAAGCGCCAGCGCCTACGGCTTGCTGGCCGAGGACGTCACGGTGGCGCCCGACGAGTTGTCGGTCACCTTCACGATCCGCCCGCAGGCGCGCTTCTCCAATGGCGATCCGGTGCTGGCCTCGGACGTCAAGTACTCCTACGACATGCTGATGAGCAAGGCCTCGAGCCCGGGCTATCGCAGCATGTGCACCGACGTGAAGGCGGTGGTCGTGACCGGCGAGCGCACCGTGCGCTTCGATTTCAAGCAGCGCAACCGCGAGCTGCCGCTGATCGTCGGCTCGCTGCCGGTGTTCTCGCGCAAGTGGACCGCCAAGGTTCCGTTCGAGAAGCTGACCTTCGAGCCGCCGGTGACCAGCGGCCCCTACCTGATCGAGCGTTTCGACGCCGGCCGCGGCATCATCTTCCAGCGCGACCCGAAGTACTGGGGCAAGGACCTCGCGGTGCGGCGCGGCACCTTCAATTTCGCGCGCGTGGTCTACCGCCTGTACAAGGACGAGACCGCCCGCCTCGAGGCCTTCAAGGCCGGCGAGTTCGACGCCATCGTCGAATACAAGGCCAAGAACTGGGCCAAGAGCTACCAGGGCACGCGCTTTCGCAACGGCGAGCTGCTCAAGACCGAGTTCCCGCACCGCAACGGCGCCGGCATGCAGGGCTATGTCATGAACCTGCGCAAGCCGGTGTTCCAGGACGTGCGCGTACGCCAGGCGCTGATCCTCGCGCTGGATTTCGAATGGCTCAACCGGCAGCTGTTTTACGGCGCCTACAAGCGCCTGGACAGCTGGTTCTCCAACAGCGAACTGTCGGCCAGTGCTACCTTCGACGGCCGTCCCGGTCCCGGCGAAATGCAGCTGCTCGAACCGCTGCGCGCGCAGCTGCCGCCGGAGGTGTTCGGCCCCGACGTGGTCCAGCCCAGCACCGCGCCGCCGCGCTCGCTGCGCGACAACCTGCGCCTGGCGCGGCGCCTGCTGGCCCAGGCCGGCTGGACCTATACCGACGGCGCGCTGCGCAACGCCAAGGGCGAGCCGCTGGTGTTCGAGTTCCTCGACGACGGCGGCGCCATGAGTCGCGTGATCACCACCTACGTGCGCAACCTCGAGAAGCTCGGCATCCAGGTGCACCAGCGCACCACGGATTTCGCGCTGTACCAGAAGCGGCTCGAAGACTTCGACTTCGACATGGTGTCGATCCGCTTCCCCGACTCGCAAAGCCCGGGCAATGAGCTGCGCGACCGCTTCTCCAGCGAGGCCGCCGGCACGCCTGGCTCCGACAACCTGTTCGGGCTGAAGTCGCCGGTGGTCGACAAGCTGGTCGACAACGTGCTGCGCGCCGATACCCGGCAGGAACTGGTCACCGCCGGCCGCGCGCTCGACCGGGTACTGATGCATGGCTATTACATCGTGCCGAACTGGTACAGCGCGTCGCACCGGGTCGCCTACCGCAAGACGCTGGCGTACCCGGAGCGGCTGCCGTATTTCTACACGGCGGAAGGCTGGATCCTCAGCCACTGGTGGCGCACCGACATGCAGGCGCAAGCCCGCTGAGGCGCTCAGGCGCTGGCAGATTCAGCGCGGACAAGGAAAGAGACGGCCCCCATGCTTGCCTATCTGCTTAAACGCATTCTGCTGATGATTCCGACGCTGGTCGGGGTCATCACGCTGACCTTCGTCGTGATCCAGTTCGTGCCGGGCGGCCCGGTCGAGCAGATGATGATGGAGCTGAAAGGGCGCGGCGGCGCTGGCGAAGCCAGCGGCGGTGGCGCCGAATACCGCGGGCGGCGCGGCGTCGACCCCGACAAGATCAAGGAGATCCAGGCGCTCTACGGCTTCGACAAGCCGCCGCTGGAGCGCTACTTGCTGATGCTCAAGCGCTTTGCCCAGTTCGACCTGGGCCAGAGCTATTTCCAGCACCGCAGCGTATGGGAGCTGGTCAAGTCCAAGCTGCCGGTATCGGTCAGCCTGGGCCTGTGGACCTTCTTCCTGACCTACCTGATATCGGTGCCGCTCGGCATCTCGAAGGCGATCCGGGCGGGCAGCCGCTTCGACGTGGTGACCAGCGTCATCGTGCTGGTGGGCTATGCCATTCCCGGCTTCGTGCTGGGCGTGCTGCTGCTGGTGTTGTTCGGCGGCGGCACCTTCGTGCAGTGGTTCCCGCTGCGCGGGCTGACTTCCGACAACTGGGAGCAGCTGTCGCTGATGGGCAAGGTGATGGACTACCTGTGGCACCTGGTGCTGCCGATCACCGCGTCGGTGGTGGGCAGCTTTGCGGTCGTGACCATGCTGACCAAGAACGCCTTCCTCGAGGAAATCCGCAAGCAGTATGTGCTGACCGCGCGCGCCAAGGGCCTGGGCGAGCGCCGCGTGCTGTGGAAGCACGTCTTCCGCAATGCCCTGATCCCGCTGGTGACGGGCTTCCCGGCGGCGTTCATCGGCGCCTTCTTTACCGGCTCGCTGCTGATCGAGACGCTGTTCTCGCTCGACGGGCTGGGCCTGCTGTCTTATGAGGCGGTGCTGCGGCGCGACTACCCGGTGGTGCTCGGCACGCTCTACCTGTTCACGCTGATCGGGCTGGTCACGCGCCTGATCTCCGACGTCTGCTACGTGCTGGTGGATCCGCGCATCCACTTCGAGGGCTTGCATCGATGAAACCGTTCTCGCACGCGGCGCCCAACGGCCTGCCGCATTCGCCTTCGCCGCGCCAGCGCGCCTGGCAGCGCTTTCGCCGCAACCGGCGCGGCTACTGGAGCCTGGTGATCTTCGTCTTCATCTTCGTGCTCAGCCTCGGCGCCGAACTGCTGTCGAGCAACCGGCCGCTGGTGGTGCACTACAAGGGCGAATGGTATTTCCCCATCGTCAAGGTCTATCCGGAAACCACCTTCGACGGCGATTTCCCCACGCCTGCCGACTACCTGGACCCGTATATCCGCGACCGCATCACCACCAACGGCAATTTCGCGGTATTTCCGCTGAACCGGTATTCGTACGACTCGCTCAACTACTTCGCCAAGGAACCCAACCCGGCGCCGCCTTCAGCCGAGAACTGGCTCGGCACCGACGATCGCGGCCGCGACGTGCTGGCGCGGCTGCTGTATGGCTTCCGCGTGTCGGTGCTGTTCGCGCTGGCGCTGACCGTCATCGGGGTGCTGGTCGGCACCCTGACCGGGGCGCTGATGGGCTTCTTCGGCGGGCGCTTCGACCTGTTCTCGCAACGCGCCATCGAGATCTGGAGCTCGATGCCCGAGTTGTACCTGCTGATCATCTTCGCCTCGATCTTCGAGCCCAGCCTGGCGCTGCTGATCATCCTGCTGTCGCTGTTCGGCTGGATGGGCCTGTCCGACTACGTGCGCGCCGAGTTCTATCGCAACCGCTCGCTCGACTACGTCAAGGCCGCGCGCGCGCTCGGACTATCCAACGTGCAGATCATGTGGCGCCACATCCTGCCCAACAGCCTGACCCCGGTGATCACCTTCCTGCCATTCCGCATGAGCGCGGCCATCCTGGCGCTGACCAGCCTGGACTTCCTCGGCCTGGGCGTGCCGCCCACCACGCCCAGCCTGGGCGAGCTGCTGGCGCAGGGCAAGGCCAACCTCGACGCGTGGTGGATCTCGCTGTCGACCTTCGCGGTGCTGGTGGTGACGCTGCTGCTGCTCACCTTCATGGGCGACGCGCTGCGCGATGCCTTCGATACCCGGCTGGGCCTGGCCGCGCTGCGCGGCCGCGTCGAGCCCAAGGTTCCCGCCGGGGCGCCCACCGGCGCGGCACCGGAGGCCACGCCATGACCGCGGTGTCGCCGATGACCTTGCCGGACGTGGAGCCGGCGCCGATGCCCGCACCGGGTTCCATGCTGATGTGCGTGGACAAGCTGTCCGTCACCTTCGGCCATGGCGAGCATGCCACCCGCGCGGTGCGCGACGTCAGCTTCGACCTGCGCGCCGGCGAGCGCTATGCGCTGGTGGGCGAGTCGGGCTCGGGCAAGACCGTGACGGCGCTGGCCATGCTGCGGCTGGTGGAAGACGCGTACTACGATGGCGCGATCCGTTTCGAGGGCAAGAACCTGCTCGAGGTCTCCGACCGCGAGATGCGCGCGATCCGCGGCGCCGAGATCGCGATGATCTTCCAGGAGCCGATGACCGCGTTGAATCCGCTGTACACCATCGGCAACCAGATCGTCGAGACCCTGGCCCTGCACGAAGGCCTGGACCGCCGCGCCGCGCGCGAGCGCGCCATTGCGCTGCTGGAGCGCACCGGCATCAGCGATGCCGCGCATCGCTTCGACAGCTTCCCGCACCAGCTCTCGGGCGGCCAGCGCCAGCGCGCCATGATCGCGATGGCGCTGGCGTGCCGGCCCAAGCTGTTGCTGGCCGATGAGCCGACCACGGCGCTGGATGTCACCATCCGCGCCCAGATCCTCGACCTGCTGCGCGACCTGCAGGCCGAGTTCGGCATGGCGGTGATGCTGATCACCCATGACCTCAACCTGGTGCGCGCCTTCGCGCAACGGGTGGGCGTGATGGAGAAGGGCGTGCTGGTGGAAACCGGCGAGACCGCCAGCGTGTTCGCCGCGCCCCAGCACCCCTATACCCGCAAGCTGATCGACAGCCGCCCGCGGCGCGAGGTGCTGCCGCTGGTGCCGCTGGCGCCGGTGCTGCTCGAGGCGAACAAGCTCGGCGTCAGCTATGCGCGCAAGCGCCGCGGCCTGGCAGGCTGGTTCGGCAAGGACCAGTTCGTGGCGGTCAAGGATGTCGACTTCCAGCTGCGCGAGGGCGAGACCCTGGGCATCGTCGGCGAATCCGGCTCGGGCAAGACCACGCTGGCGCATACCGTGCTGGCGCTGCAGCGCAAGAGCGCTGGCACCATCCATTTCCTGGGGCGCAGCTTCGACAGCGCCACGCGCGACGACCGCCGCAAGCTGCGCGCGCGCATGCAGGTGGTGTTCCAGGACCCGTTCGGCTCGCTGGCGCCGCGCATGACCATCGAGCAGATCGTCGGCGAAGGCCTGGCGCTGCACCAGCCCGGGTTGTCGCGCGAGGCCACGCGCCAGCGCGTGATCGAGGCGCTGCGCGAGGTCGGCCTCGACCGTACCGCGCTGGGCCGCTACCCGCACGAGTTCTCGGGCGGGCAGCGCCAGCGCATTGCCATCGCCCGCGTGCTGATCCTCAAGCCCCAGATACTGGTGCTGGACGAACCCACCTCGGCGCTGGACGTGTCGATCCAGCAGCAGGTGCTGGCGCTGCTGTCCCAGCTGCAGCAC
The DNA here is from genome assembly GCF_035818815.1 of Cupriavidus sp. SS-3. Taxonomy (NCBI): domain Bacteria; kingdom Pseudomonadati; phylum Pseudomonadota; class Betaproteobacteria; order Burkholderiales; family Burkholderiaceae; genus Cupriavidus; species Cupriavidus sp. SS-3. The sequence continues at coordinate 23,815 of NZ_JAYLVT010000023.1, read as the reverse complement.
AAGTACAACCTCAGCTACCTCTTCATCAGCCACGACCTGGCGGTGATCCGCGCCATGGCGCATCGCGTCATCGTGATGAAGGCGGGCGAGGTGGTCGAGGCGGGCGATACCGAAGTGGTGCTGGGGGCGCCGCAGCATCCCTATACGCGCAAGCTGATGGCGGCGGCGCAGGTCGGCGCAGCGTAACCGGCAGGGGTTGTTTGCCGCGGTGCGGCGACCATGCCGGCCTGCGCCGGCTAGCACCGAACGATATGATTAATCCGATAAAGAAGATGCGAAAACCGGTCTATATCGTTGATTCGGAAGTCAAATCCGTCGAATTTGTAACGAACTTTGACATGTGAATGACAACCCTTTACCATCCCGCCAGAACTAGTTTTTGGGGGTGGTCCGCCCGGCGCATTTGCGCATGCCGCGCACAAATGCGGTGCGGCAGCCGGCACGACGGCCTGGCGCGAAGGTTGCGTAGGATTCGGCTCCATAGTTCACATGATGATCGCCCGACGTCATTGAAACGTTCGCGCGACATCCACCCAATACCCAGCTGCCCCGGACCTTGTGCCGGGGCTTGCTTTGGAACGATCAACAGGAGAACCAATGCAGCGATCGGTGCTTCATTCCCTGGCGCGCGCCGCCGTCGGATTTGCCCTTGCCTGCGGTGCGACTGTGTCGAATGGAGTGCTGGCGGATACGGTATTCAAGGATGCCGACACCCGTATCGAGTCCGCGGCCCAGGCCGTGGATGCGCATCCGGAAGGCAAGCGCGGCTTGCTGTCGTCGGTGGTGAATTCCACCAGCAACGTCGCCAGCAAGGCCGGCGACCTGGTCATGAACGCGCTGGGCCTGATCGGCGTGCGTTACCGCTTCGGCGGCAACACGCCCGAATCCGGCCTCGATTGCAGCGGCTTTGTCCGCTACGTGTTCCACGACACCTTCGGCTTCATGCTGCCGCGCCGCTCCGTCGAAATCAGCCGCGTCGGCACCACCGTGGCCACCAGCGACCTGCGTCCGGGCGACCTGGTGTTCTTCAACACCATGCGCCAGACCTTCTCGCATGTCGGCATCTATATCGGCGACAACAAGTTCGTGCATGCGCCGTCCACCGGTAGCAAGATCCGCGTCGACGACATGCGTGCGGCCTATTGGGTGACCCGCTACAACGGCGCCCGCCGCATCGACGAAGGCAAGGAGCGCAGTGCCGAGGGCCTGGGCGACATGGTCGAGACGCTCAAGCGCTACGATCCCAAGGCGGCGCGCGCGTCGATGTACGGCGGCTGACGGCTGGCGACGCGTCAAACGACAGAGGACTGCTGCGGCAGTCCTTTTTATTTTCCGAAGCAGCGGCGGCGCGGTTACTGTGCCGCGACCTTGCCGGCCGGCGCCAGCCGGGCCTGTTCCAGCCGCTGCCGCAGCGTTGCCATGACCGCCGCGGTCGCCTGCTCGCCCGCCAGCACGGCGCGGTTGCGCGCGTTGAAGTCGCTGCCGCCCATGTCGGGCAGCTCGGGCCGGATCACCACGTCGGCGCGCGCCAGCGCCATCTTGTTGATCGACTGACCCATGATCGCGGTGGTCTGCAGCAGCACGCCGCTCTGGCCGGCGTGCTGCTGCGCCGACGGGTCGGCCGAGATATTGACCGCGATGACGAAGTCCGCGCCCATGGCGCGCGCGGAATCCACCGGCACCGGCTCGACCAGGCCGCCGTCGACATAGTCGTGCCCCTGGATCGATACCGGCTGGAACACGCCCGGCACGCTGCTGGAAGCGCGCACGGCCTGGCCCGTGTTGCCGCGGCGGAACAGGATCTTGTCGCCGCTCTTCAGGTCGGTGGCGACGATGCCCAGCGGCAGCTTCATGGCTTCGATGGGGCGGTTCTGCACCAGCCGGTTGACGTAGTTCTGCAGCGCCTCGCCCTTGAGCCAGCCGCCGAAGCGGGTGCCGAACGGCAGCGCCCAGTCGGCAATCGCGGCTTCGTCCATGGTCAGGGCCAGCTTGTTCAGCTCGAAGCCATTGAGCCCGCTCGCGTACAGCGCCGCCACCACCGCGCCGGCGCTGGTGCCGGTGACCAGGTCGGCGCGAATGCCCTGGGCCTCGAGCGCCTTGATCACGCCGATATGGGCGAAGCCGCGCGCGGCGCCGCCGCCCAGCGCCAGGCCGATCTTGATGGGCCGCGGGGTGGGTGGGGAGGGCGGTGTGGTCGCGACCGGTCGTGCGGGGCGCGGGCCGAAGGCGCAGCCCGCCAGCAGGGCGGCGGCGGAGATGCCGAGAAAATGACGTCGTTGCATGCAGCGGGGGATCGGTAACAAGGTGGGACCGGCGGCGGCGATGCGATGCGGGTGCTTCTCCATCCACGTTCGCATCGCTCGGCCTGGCTGCCGGCCACAGCTCAGACCGGCGCAAGCATAAATGATTCCGCGCGGGGCCGGTGCGCGCAACGGGTCGGGCGAGGGGCGAGGCCCGGCAATACGCGTTGGTATAATGCAGGGCCCGCACATACACCAGCCTGCGCGCCGCGACGCGCGGGCTTTCTTGTTTTCCCCTGACCATGACTCAACGCGTCCGCACCCGCTTTGCGCCGAGCCCGACCGGCTTCATCCACCTCGGCAACATCCGCTCCGCGCTCTATCCCTGGGCCTTTGCCCGCCGCATGCAAGGCGACTTCATCCTGCGCATCGAGGACACCGACGTCGAGCGTTCGTCGCAGGAAGCGGTGGACGTGATCCTGGAAAGCATGGCCTGGCTGGAACTGGATATCGACGAAGGGCCGTTCTACCAGATGCAGCGCATGGACCGCTATCGCGAGGTGGTGGCGCAGATGGTCGAGGCCGGGCTGGCCTACCGCTGCTACATGAGCACGGCCGAACTGGACGCGCTGCGCGAAGCCCAGCGCGAGCGCGGCGAGAAGCCGCGCTACAACGGCTTCTGGCGCCCGGAGCCGGGCAAGGTGCTGCCCGAACCGCCGGCCGGCGTGGATCCGGTGATCCGCTTCAAGAACCCCATCGGCGGCAGCGTGGTGTGGGATGACGCGGTCAAGGGCCGCATCGAGATTGCCAACGACGAACTCGACGACCTGGTGATCGCGCGCCCCGACGGCACGCCCACCTACAACTTCTGCGTGGTGGTCGACGATCTCGACATGCGCATCACGCACGTGATCCGCGGCGACGACCACGTCAACAACACGCCGCGCCAGATCAACATCATCCGCGCGCTGGGCGGCACGCCCCCGGTCTATGCCCATTTGCCGACCGTGCTCAACGAGCAGGGCGAAAAGATGAGCAAGCGCCATGGTGCGATGAGCGTGACCGGGTACCGTGACGAAGGCTACCTGCCGGAGGCGGTGCTGAACTATCTGGCGCGGCTGGGCTGGGCGCACGGCGATGCCGAGATCTTCTCGCGCGAGCAGTTCGTCGAGTGGTTCGACCTGGAACACCTCGGCAAGTCGCCCGCCCAGTACAACCCCGAGAAGCTGGCCTGGCTCAACAACCACTACATCAAGGTTGGTGACAACCAGCGCCTGGCCACGCTGACGCAGCCGTTCATCGAGGCGCTGGGCGGCAAGGTGGAAGGGGCGGATCTTGTCGGCGTAATTGCGCTGGTGAAGGACCGCGCCAACACGCTGAAGGAAGTCGCGCAGGCCGCGTTGCTGTTCTATCGCGGGGAGCCGCAGGCCGATGCCGCGCTCAAGGCGGAACACCTGACTCCGGAGATCCAGCCGGCGCTGGCCGCACTGTCGACCCGGCTCGCCGCGCTGCCGGCGTGGACCCGCGAAGAGATCAGCGCCACCTTCAAGGCCGTGCTGGCCGAGTTCGGGCTGAAGATGCCCAAGCTCGCCATGCCGGTGCGGCTGCTGGTGGCGGGGCAGCTGCAGACGCCGAGCATCGACGCGGTGCTGGAACTGTTCGGCCGCGACACGGTGCTGCGCCGCCTGGCCGCCGCGGCCTGAGCGCTGCCTCAAAAGACGCAAAAAAAGTCCGGGCCGGGGCTTGCGCTTCGGCCAGGACTTGCGCATAATCTCGTTCTCCCTGCAGCGCGGCAGCTACAAAGCAGCCAAGCGGGCCGGCGGATCCGCAAGGATCCTTCGTTTTCTCTGGCCGGATTATTGAAGGGCAGGGCAAGCGAAAAAAGCTGAAACGGGAACTTGCAAAGATTAATGATTGATATATAATCTTGGCTTCGCTTGAAACGGTAGTTAATTCAGGCGAAAACGCAGCAAGTGCAGTAAATGGAAGTACCATGGGGCTATAGCTCAGCTGGGAGAGCGCTTGCATGGCATGCAAGAGGTCAGCGGTTCGATCCCGCTTAGCTCCACCAAGATTCAGGCTTCAGCCAGGCAGTATCGGTTGGTGCCAGACGGAACGTGTTGAAAGACAAGTTTCTGTCCCCTTCGTCTAGAGGCCTAGGACATCACCCTTTCACGGTGAGTACAGGGGTTCGAATCCCCTAGGGGACGCCAAAACAGCCGGGCGTAATCAGACGTCCAGCATGTCGTCTCAAGCGATAGCTTGAGCCGGCAGCCGACTAAGGAGTGGTAGTTCAGTCGGTTAGAATACCGGCCTGTCACGCCGGGGGTCGCGGGTTCGAGTCCCGTCCACTCCGCCAAAACTAAACCCGCATGGTGTATGCACCATGCGGGTTTTTCTTTTGGGTGAGGGATTATGTTTTGAATCGCGGTAAATGCAATAAAATATGTTGCATTCGTTGTGAAAATCGCTATATAATCTTGTCTTCGCTACAAACGCTGCGCAAGCGGCGGCGGCGAAAGAATCAGGCAGTAACCGTCCAGAGTATCGGATACGGGGCTATAGCTCAGCTGGGAGAGCGCTTGCATGGCATGCAAGAGGTCAGCGGTTCGATCCCGCTTAGCTCCACCAGAATCTGGGAAGCGTCTGAAAAGAAGCTTCCCAAGCGCGAAAAAGCCTGCTATGATGGCGGTCTTTCCAGCGCAAGACAGAAAACGCGTTGAAGAACAAGTTTCTGTCCCCTTCGTCTAGAGGCCTAGGACATCACCCTTTCACGGTGAGTACAGGGGTTCGAATCCCCTAGGGGACGCCAAAACAGCCGGGCGTAATCAGACGTCCAGCATGTCGTCTCAAGCGATAGCTTGAGCCGGCAGCCGACTAAGGAGTGGTAGTTCAGTCGGTTAGAATACCGGCCTGTCACGCCGGGGGTCGCGGGTTCGAGTCCCGTCCACTCCGCCAATTTTGAAAAGCCCGCGCAAGCGGGCTTTTTCTTTGCTACTCCTCGAATTTCTGGTCCCCCGCCTGGGGCGGCCTTGTGCGCGATTCAGTTTGCCGGATCCCTGCTGACCCGGCTGAAATACCGCACCAGCAGCACGCCGGCAATCGCCAGGCTGATGCTGTTGGCCAGCCAGAACCCGCTGGCGCCGCGCGTGAAGGCCGGCATGCCGTCGATCAGGCCGAAGCCCAGCACATATCCGCCCCCCAGGCCGATGCCCCACAGCGAGCCGGCGTAGATTACCGTGGGGATCAGCGCGATCTTGTACGCGCGCAGGATAAAGGCCGTCATCACCTGCACCGCGTCGAAGGCCTGGTAGAACGCCACGAACAGCACCAGCGGCAGCGCTGCGGCGACCACCGCGGGATCGCTGGCATAGGCGTCGAGCACGGGCTTGCGCAGCAGCCACAGCATCGCGCCGGTCAGCACCGCCAGCACCACCGCCATGTGGATGCCCCGCCAGGCGAGGCGGCTGGCCCCGGCCCGGTCGCGCGCGCCAAGGTGCTGCGCCACCAGCGTCGAGGTAGCAATGCCCAGCGACAGCGGCAGCATGTAGGCCACCGCGCCGAGGTTGGCGATAATCTGGTGACCGGCGAGCGTCACCGTGCCCAGGCGCGTGATGAAGATCGACATCAGCGTGAACGACGTGATCTCGATCAGGTAGGTCAGCCCCATCGGTACGCCCAGGCGCAACAGCGCACGCAGCGGCGCGGCGGCGGGCCTACTCCAGGTGAAGATGCGCAGCGCACGATAGGCGCTGCCATAACGCAGGATCAGCACCCCGGAGATGCACCAGGCCCAGCTGATCAGCGTCGAGGCCAGGCCGCAGCCGGGACCGCCCATCGCCGGCACGCCCAGGCCGCCATGAATGAACCAGGCATTGAGCGGCACCTTCAGTGCCAGCCCCGCGACCTGCAGCACCGTCACCATGATCGGCCGGGACAGCGCATTGTTCAGCGCCGAGTAGATGCGGAAGGCCAGGGCCGCCGGCAAGCCGAAGGCGCCGAAATGCAGGTAAGCGCTGGCCTTCTCCACCAGCTCCGGCGGCGCCTTGGCGAACGCCAGCAACGGTCCCGGAAAGGCCAGCAGCAGCACGCCCGGCACCGCCAGCGCCAGGCCAAGCCACGCTGCCTGCCGCACTTCCGCGCCGATGGCTTCGAGGCGGCCGGCGCCATAGAGCTGGCCGGCGATGGGTGAGAGCGCCTGCAGCACGCCCATCAGGCTGATATAGATGGTCACGTAGATCGACCCGCCCAGGCCCACGGCGGCGAGGTCGGTGGCGGACGCGCGTCCGGCCATCACGGTATCGATCACGCCGAAGGCGATCACGGCGAGTTGCCCGGCCAGCACGGGTGCGGCCAGGGCGGCAATGCGGCGAAGGTCTTGGAACAGTGTCATTCAGGGCTCGGCAGGGGCGGGCTGGAAATCCAGCCCCGCAGCCGCCTGCGGCCGGAATGGTTCGTGGGCGCGTCAGGCGCTGCGGTGTATCGGGGTGCGGCTAGTGGCGACGGCGAGCAGACAAGGCTCAAGGCTGGCGCGGCAGCCGGCGTCGCGGCAGGTCGGGGCGCGGGTGGACGGCGCGGGCGGTATCGACAAGGCGGTACATGCGGAAGCGCTCGTCACGGTCGGCCGGGCGCCGGCCTTCCCAGATCAGCCGCCACTCGAAGTGCGAGATATTGCCGGGCTCGCCGTAGTCGACCGAATCATGCCGCAGCAGCACGTCGCAGCCGTCGTTGGGCCCGCCGAAGCGAATATGGCCGAAGTAGGCGAACGACGCCAGCTGCGCATCGCCCATGCGGATCGGCTGCACGCACTGGTAGGCCGGCGGCAGCGCCATCGACGCCGCCTGGGCCACGTCGCGATAGGTCTTGCCGTAGTTGATCGAGGGCAGCCACAGCGTCATCGCCATGACCCACATCAGCGTGGTGCCTGCCGCCGAAATCACCACCGGGCGCCAGATCTGCTTGGGCGCGCGCGACAGGCGCCAGCGCACGATCAGCACCCAGGCCACGGTCGCCGCCAGCGCGAACACCACCGCCGCGATGGTGAATTCATGCTGGTAGCCCGGCAGCTGGCGGAACACGTTGCGCGCGATGCGCGGCGGCCAGCCGGTAGTCTTGGCGATCCACATGAACCAGACCGTGCCGCCGAAGATGGTGAAGAACAGCAGCGCGAACCAGTCGATGGCGTTGATCACGCCGCGCGCCAGCGTGGGCAGGGCAAAGGCGGCCAGCACGGCCATCGGCGGCAGCAGCAGGATGAACTGGACGTCGCCGGCACTGCGCTGCAGGAACAGCAGCACCACCACCGGCAGCAGCAGCGCCAGCGGCGCCGCGACATGGGGTGCCCGGCGCATGCCGGTCCAGGCGATCCAGGCCCAGCCCGCGATCGGCCACACCGGCCACGTGTACAGGAACAGGTTGCGCATGTTGAAGCCGAACGTCGCCATGTTCGGCGAGCCGTAGCTGCGGCGGTCATAGCGCGACCATTCGCGGATAAAGGTCACGGCCTCGTTGCGGTCGGCCGCGCCGAAATAGGCGGCCGCCAGCCATGCCGCCACGATCAGCAGCGCCAGCGGGATCGCGACGGCGGCAAGCCGTCGCCATGGCAGCGGCTTGCACACCAGCGCGCACACCGCGGTGCCGAGCAGCAGCGCCAGCGCCAGCAGCGGCCCGCTGGCCAGCGTCAGGCCGCCCAGCGCGGCGCCATAGATCAGGCTGCCCTGGGTGGGCTTGTCGAGGCTGCGCACCATGCCGTACAGCGCCAGCGCGATGAACGCGACCTGGCCGACCTGCGGCGTGGTCTCGTGTCCGCGCATGGCCAGGCCCACGCAGGCGAGGAAGATCAGCAGCGCACCGTCGGCCAGCGTGCGGCCGTAGTCGCGCGCATTGGGCTGGCCGCCGAAGGCATAGGCAAAGGGCTGGACCTCATCGCGCCGGCCCAGCAGGTAGGTGGTGTACCAGATGCAGGCGCAGGTGGCGAAGAAGAACAGCGCCGTCGCCAGCCGCGCCGCGTCGGTCGCGCCCAGCCAGCCGCCAAAGCCGCGGATCATCAGCGCGCCGATCCAGAACACCAGCGGACCGTCCTCGCTGTACGGGCGGCCGACGATGTTCGGCATCAGCCAGTCGTGCGTGCTGCCAGTGGCGAGTTGCCACATCACGCCGAAGCCGGCGGCGTCCTCGTTCTTCCACGGGTCGCGCCCGAACAGGCCGACCAGGCCGTAGATGATGCAGATGGCCAGCAGCAGCGCGCGCGGCAGTGCACCGGTGGCGGCTGCGGTCAACTGGACGGGTGAGGTGTTGGCTTGACGCATCGATGCTCAGGTCGGGCCGTGGCGCCATGGCGCGAAGGCCACAGTATCGCGCATGCGGCGGCCGCGTGGCCGTGGCATGGCGTGGAAGCCTCACGGAATGTGGGGGTAAATCCGAATGGCGGGCGGGGTCGGTGGCGCTGGCCAAAGCGCTCCGGCACAAATGCAAAGAGGCAGCCGATGCTGCCTCTTTGCTGGTTCGCGCACGCCCGGAACTTGTCCGCGGCTGGCGCGAAGCGGGGTCGCTGAAAGCGATTACTTCGCAGCCTTGCCCAGCTTGTTGCCGAACTTCTGGCGGAACTTTTCGACGCGGCCGGCGGTGTCCATGATCTTCTGGGTGCCGGTGTAGAACGGGTGCGATTCCGACGAGACTTCGATCTTGGCCAGCGGGTATTCCTTGCCGTCCTTCACGATCGTGTCCTTGGTCTGGATGGTCGAGCGGGTGATGAAGCTGAAGTCGCTGGACATGTCCTGGAACACGACTTCGCGGTAATTCGGGTGAATGCCTTCTTTCATGATGAGTCCTTTCTGGTTGGGTAGCCAGTCCGTTGTAATCCGCGGTTCTCCGCCAGGGAGAAGAGATGGTGCGGCCACGAACGAACCACTTGCCGATTACGGGCAAACCGGGATTATGGCAGAAAAACAAAGACTTGGGGAAGGGCGCAAGCGCCTCGGCCGCACAAAGTGTTGCGCCCAAAAAGGGGCGCCTATTTCACATCGCGGCCGGATCCTGCCGGTAAAACGCCGTCAGTGACTGGTATACCACCGGCCAATGCCGCGCCAGTCCGACAGGTTCAACGAAAAATGCCTCTGACGTCACGGCAAAGAACTCGCTGGGCGCCTCGCTGCCATACGGGTCAATGATGCGCAGCGCGGCCGGCAGGCGCTCCGGGTGCTCCCAGTCGGCCTCGTCGCGCGCGTCCCAGGCTTCGGCGAAGCGATCGTACTCGCTCAGGAAGGTCTCGGCCCAGGCCTCGGCGTCGACCTCCGGATGCAGCACGCGCGAGAACGCCGGCACGCCGTCGGGCTCGCCGTCGAGCATGTCGAGCTTGTGGGCGAATTCGTGGATCACCACGTTATAGGTGTCCGCTGGCAGTTCATGGTCGCTGTCGATGCCCGCGCCGGGGCTGTGCACGTCGGGCCAGGACAGGATCACGGGTCCGTGCTCCCACGCTTCGCCGCTGGCTTCCTCGACCACGCCGTGGACCAGGCCGATCTCGTCCTGCACGGTCCGACGGATGATGAACTCGCCCGGATAGAGCACGATGCCATGCCAGCCGCGGTACCACGGCAGCCCCAGCTTCAGGATCGGCACGCAGGCCTGCACCGCGACGCTGACCACCATGTCGTCGTCCAGCGGCAGATCGTGCGCGGTGGAGTATTCCTTCTCGGCAATGAACAGCGTCGCCAGCTCGCGCAGCGCCGCCAGGTCGGCGCTGCCGTAGCGCTGCACGAACGGCAGCTTGGCCACGGTGCGTGCCCAGAGCGCGTCGGGGATGGCGTAGTGCTCGAGCTTGCGGGCGCGCGAGCGCGAGCGCAGGAATGTGGTCAGTTTGCCCAGCATGGCGTCGTCGAAAAAACAAAAAAGGCGTGCCGCGGCACGCCTTCCTGTCTGCGTTGCGGCACGGCCGCAGCGAGGCTCAGCCGCCTCGGCGCATCATATCGAAAAACTCTGCGTTGTTCTTCGTGGCCTTCATCTTGTCCATGATGAATTCCATCGCCTGCACTTCGTCCATGTCCGAGATGAACTTGCGCAGCACCCAGATCTTCTGCAGGATGTCCGGCTTGATCAGCAGCTCTTCGCGGCGCGTGCCGGACTTGTTCAGGTTGATCGACGGATAGACGCGCTTTTCGGCCAGGCGGCGTTCCAGGTGCACTTCCATGTTGCCGGTGCCCTTGAACTCTTCGTAGATCACGTCGTCCATGCGGCTGCCGGTCTCGATCAGCGCGGTGGCGATGATGGTCAGCGAGCCGCCTTCCTCGAGGTTGCGCGCGGCGCCGAAGAAGCGCTTGGGGCGCTGCAGCGCGTTGGCGTCGACACCACCGGTCAGCACCTTGCCCGAGGCCGGCACCACCGTGTTGTAGGCGCGCGCCAGGCGCGTGATCGAGTCCAGCAGGATCACCACGTCGCGCTTCAGCTCGACCAGGCGCTTGGCTTTCTCGATCACCATTTCGGCGACCTGGACGTGGCGGATGGCGGGTTCGTCGAAGGTGGAGGCCACCACCTCGCCGCGCACCGAGCGCTGCATCTCGGTCACTTCTTCCGGACGCTCGTCGATCAGCAGCACGAACAGGTCGGCTTCGGGATGATTGTTGGCGATCGCGTGTGCAATGTGTTGCAGCATCACGGTCTTGCCCGACTTGGGCGACGCCACCAGCAGCGCGCGCTGGCCACGGCCGATCGGCGCGATCATGTCGATGATGCGGCCGGTGATGTTTTCTTCCGCCTTGATATCGCGTTCGAGCGTGAGCGGCCGGTTCGGATGCAGCGGCGTCAGGTTCTCGAACATGATGCGGTTCTTGACCGCTTCGGGCGCCTGCCCGTTGACCTTGTCCACCTTCACCAGCGCGAAATAGCGTTCGCCGTCCTTGGGCGTGCGCACCTCGCCCTCGATCGAATCGCCGGTGTGCAGGTTGAAGCGGCGGATCTGCGACGGGCTGATGTAGATGTCGTCGGTGCTGGCCAGGTAGGAGGTCTCGGGCGAGCGCAGGAAACCGAAGCCGTCAGGCAGAACTTCCAGGGTGCCGTCTCCGTAGATGGTTTCGCCCATCTTGGCGCGCTTCTTCAGGATCGCAAACATCAGTTCTTGTTTGCGCATCCGCTGTGCGTTGTCGATCTCGAGCGTAGCCGCCATTTCGAGAAGCGCAGACACGTGAAGCGATTTGAGTTCTGTCAGGTGCATAGACGAGGGGTACAGATGGGCCCGGACGGGCGAGACGTAAAGGAAGGGGGAGAAAATGAGCGAACGCTCGGGGAGTTGTTGGTGGCATCTTAGCACAATCCGACCGGCGCGCCAGGGTGTGGCGCACGCACGTCGGATCGTGACGAAACCGGGACCGCGGGTCGGGTCCCGGCGCGCAGCTTACAGGTTGCCGTCGAGGAAGGCAGTCAGTTGCGACTTGGACAGCGCGCCGACCTTCTGGGCCGCGACCGCGCCGTTCTTGAACAGGATCAGCGTCGGGATGCCGCGGATGCCGAACTTGGCCGGCACCTGCTGGTTTTCATCGACATTGATCTTGGCGACCTGCAGCTTGTCGCCGTAGTCCTTGGCGACTTCGTCCAGGATCGGCGCGATCATCTTGCACGGGCCGCACCATTCCGCCCAAAAATCGAGCAGGACGGGCTTGTCGGACTGGAGGACGTCAGCGTCGAACGAGGCGTCGCTCACATACTTGATTTGTTCGCTCATGGCGGAAAACCTCTGGTTTCGCTCTGTTTATGTTGAAGGCTGGACGGCCGAACCGTTACCTTACACGAGATTGCGCGGACCCGTCGGGCCGCCTCTTTACGCCTGAAGCAAGCGGTGGAGGCCGCTGCCGCGCCCGGTGCTGCCGATATGTTACCAGTTTGCCGATTTTCAAGACCGGCCGCCGGCACATCCGGCAAACTGCGGCAGCGGGGCATAAGGGGCCGCAAACAATGCCGTCATTCTGGTGCAAAGGTTTAATTCATTGAAATGCTTATTTTCAATGGCGGCGAGAGATTTGCGCAATCGCCAAGCCCCACCTGTGGTGGGTGCCATGCAATGCACTTGCGCGCGCCGGGGTGCCGGATGCGTGCGGCGTGCGCGTAGAATAGAAGCGGTCCGCACGACGCCCGCCGGGCGACCCGCGGCGCCATCCATGCAGCTGCGCCCCCTGACTAGGTCATCGACATGAACACCGATCCCCGCAAGCCTTCGCAGTCCGAGCCCGGCCAGGCGCCGGACGTCGACCACCTGAGCGATGCGCTGGACCATCTCAGCAGCGCCGTGGAGACCAACAGCATCGCCAGCGGCGCTGCGCGCGGGCTGGTCTACAGCATCATCGAAACGCTCGGCACGCTGGTGGGCGACCCCGATCTGCCCGAGCACGCGCGCTCCGGCTACGAAGGCCTGCTCGAAACCGCGCGCGAAATCCGGGCCCGGCTGGAAGGCGGTTCTGACTGAAGCGGCGGGGCTGCTCCCATACCGCGGTGCCGCGCCGCCGGACGCGCCGGCTGGCGGCGCCGCGCCTTTGTTGTCTTTCATTGCTTCCCGATACGTTTCCGATCGACGCCGTTCCCGCAGCCTTTGCGGCCAACGCCTCCATGACGGCCCATGACGTCGCTTAGCTTTCGCCCCGGCCCCGATTTTCTCGAGCAGGCGGCCACGGCTGCCTGGTATTTCCTCGACCGCTGCGGTGTGTCCGAGGCGGGCGCGCACGTAGTCGTGCCGACCGCCGCGCAGATTCCGGGCGTGCGCCAGGCGCTGGACGCCGCGGCGCGCACGGCCGGGCGGCCGCGGCTGTTGCCGCGCGTGCTGACGCTGGGCCACTGGCTGCTCGACCTGCCGCCCGAGGGCGCGCCGGTGCGCAGCCCGGCTGCGCGTCTGCTCGCCGTGCAGCAGGCGGTGCGCGGCCAGGACTGGCTGCGCCGCGCCTTCGGCGCGCAGAACGAAACCGCGGCCTGGGGCTTGTCGCAGACACTGCTGGCGATCTGCGACGAACTCAGCGCGCGCTGGCTCGAAGACGCCGCCATCCGCGACGACGACGAGGTCGACGGCGACGATCGCGCGGGCCTGCTGCAGGGCGCGCTGGCGCGGACCTATGCGCATCTGTCGGAACGTTTCCTGGGCGAAGAAGCGCGCATCGTGCTGGCCTTCTGGCAGGCGCTGTCCGGGCCCGACGATCCGCTGCCGGCGAAGCGCCGCGCGCTGCGCGAACTGTCGCAGCAGCTGCGCGGTCCGGTGGTCTGGATTGCGCCGACCCCGCCCACGCCGCTGGAGGCCGCGTTCCTGCGCGATGCCGGCGAACTGGTGCCGGTGCTGCAGGTGGGCTATGACTGGAGCGGGCAGGATCAAGGCGAGGCCGGTTGGTATCACGCGTTGCTGGCATTGTGGCCGGAAGCCAGGATCGCCGGCGACGATGAGGCCGCGCTCCACGCGACCTCGCCGGCGATGCCCGCGCTGCCGCCGCAGCGCCCGTCGGTGCGCGTGGTCGGCTGTGCCCGCTTCGAGGACGAAGCCGCCGCCGCGGCCGCGCAGCTGGTGCAATGGCTCAATGAGGGCCGCCGCCAGGTGGCGCTGGTCGCGCACGACCGCGTGGTGGCGCGCCGCGCGCGCGCGCTGCTGGCACGCGCCGGCGCGCCGGTGCGCGACGAGACCGGCTGGAAGCTCTCGACCACGCGCGCCGCCGCCGCGCTGATGCGCTGGTTCGACCTGCTGGTGCGCGATGGCGATACCGCCGCGCTGCTGGACCTGCTCAAGAGCCCGTTCTGCCTGCCCGATGTGGCCGCGCGCGGCGCGGCCATCGCGCTGCTCGAGCGCCAGGTGCGGCGCGAGGGCATTACCGGCGGCTGGGCGCGGCTGCGCCAGATGTTCGCGCACGCACCGGCCAACACGCAGCAGGCCGCCGGGGACGACGAGGAAGCCGAGCAGGCGCCGCGCCGCGCGGCCCGTGCGCTGATCGCCGTGCTTGCCGACGAGGCCGCGCGCTGGCCGCGCGGGTTCGCCCAGCATCCGCTGGCGACCTGGCTGGAGCGGCTCGACGGCATGCTCGATGGCCTCGGCATTCGCGCCGCGCTGGCCGCGGACGATGCCGGCAGCCAGCTGCTCGATGCGCTGGCGCGGCTGCAGGAGCTGCCGCGCGACGAGACCGGCGGCCATGCCACGCTGTCGCAGGGCGAGTTCCGCGCGATGCTGTCGGCGCTGCTGGAATCGGTGGCCTACAAGGAGCCGTCGGCCAGCGGGCCGGCGCGCATCACCATCCTGCCGCTGAACGGCGCGCGCATGCGGCGCTTCGAGGGCGTGGTGATCGTCGGCTGCGACGACGCCCAGCTGCCGTCCAGCGCCGCCGAGCTGATGTTCTTCTCCAACCAGATGCGGCGCGAGCTGGACCTGGAAGACCGCGAGGCACGCTTTGCGCAGCAGGCGCGCGACCTGGCCGAGGTGCTGCTGAACAACGACGACGTGGTGCTGACCTGGCAGCGCTACGGCAGCCGCGGCGAGCCGCACCACGTGTCGGGCTGGATCGAGCGGCTGGCCGCGTGCTGCGCGCGCGCCGGGGTCAGCATCGAAGGCGCCGCCGTGCCGCAGGCGCACGAGACCTTTGCCGATGTGCGCGGCATGCCGGCCCCCTCGGCCGAGCCCGCGCTGGTGCCGGTGCGCTGGAGCGCGCAGGCGTACAACGCGCTGCGGCGCTGTCCTTACCAGTTCTTCGCTGGCCGCATGCTGGGCCTGGCGGGGCTGGAGACGGTCAGCGACGAGCTGGAGAAGCGCGACATCGGCGAGACCCTGCACCGCGTGCTGCTGACCTACCACAAGGAGCTGCAGGCGCGGCGCGAGCGCGGCGAGACGCTGCCCGACGACCAGCGCCTGGCGCGCCTGGGCGAGATCTCCGACGAGGTCTTCGGCGCGCTGATGGCCGAGGATGGCAATGCCATTGCCTACTACCGGCGCTGGCGCGAGGTGCTGGCGTCGTATGTCGCGTGGCAGTCCGCGCGCGAGGCCGAGGGCTGGTTCTGGCGTGGCGGCGAACTCGACGCCGGCATCGACCTGCCGATGCCGGACGGCCAGCCGCTGCGCCTGACCGGGCGCATCGACCGGCTCGACCAGGGTCCCGGCGGCGCGCATGCCGTGCTCGACTACAAGACCCAGAGCGCCACGCGCCTGAAGCGCAAGCTGGCCGAGGTCGAGGAAGACTGCCAGCTGCCGTTCTACGGCCTGCTGCGCGCCGATGCCGCGGCGGGCAGCTGGGTCTCGCTCGAGGGTGCGCGCGAGGGCGCGCCGGCGGCGCAGCGCGAGGTCGCCCTGCCGGACTTCGAGGCCGCGGTCACCTGGCTGGAACGCCAGATGCGCGACGACGTGATGCGCCTGCGCCAGGGCGCGCGGCTGCCGGCCTTCGGCGATGCCTCGGCCTGTGTGTATTGCACCGCCCGCGGCCTGTGCCGCAAGGGTTTCTGGGACTCCACCGCCGTGCCGGCGCTGACATCATGACGCCTCACGATCTGCACGAGGTCCAGCCTTACCAGCGCGATGGCGCGCCGGTTTCCGAAGCGGAATTCACGCGCGCGGCCTGCGATCCGGCGCGTTCGGTGGTGGTCGAAGCCTGCGCCGGCAGCGGCAAGACCTGGCTGCTGGTGGCGCGGCTGGTGCGACTGCTGCTGGCCGGCGCCGCGCCGCACGAGATCCTGGCGATCACCTTTACGCGCAAGGCCGCCGAAGAAATGCGCGACCGCCTGCTCGAGGTGCTGGCGCAGCTGTCGCGCGACAGCGATGACGACGTGATCGCCGCGCTGGTGCAGCGCGGCCTTTCGGCCGAAGCCGCGCGCGAGGCGCTGCCGCGCGCGCGCCGGCTGCATG
The DNA here is from genome assembly GCF_035818815.1 of Cupriavidus sp. SS-3. Lineage (NCBI taxonomy): Bacteria > Pseudomonadati > Pseudomonadota > Betaproteobacteria > Burkholderiales > Burkholderiaceae > Cupriavidus > Cupriavidus sp. SS-3. Next base: position 7,732 of record NZ_JAYLVT010000023.1, on the reverse strand, counting down.
CGCAGGTGCTGGCGGCGCCGGGGCGCATGGCGATCGACACCTTCCACGGCTGGTTCGGCACGCTGCTGCGCGGCGCGCCGCTGGCGTCGGGCATCGTGCCGGGCGCGGCGCTGCGCGAGGATGCGCTGCGCATGAAGCGCGAAGCCTGGGCTCCGGTATGGCGCGCGCTGGCCACGCCGCCCTACGCCGAGCTGCGCGCCGCGTGGGAAACGCTGGTCGATACCGTGGGCGACTTCCAGGCGCGCGCGCTGCTTGACGCGATGTTCCACGCCCGCAGCGAATGGTGGGCGATGCAGGAGGGCGGCGACCCGCTGCAGGCGCTGTCCGACTGCCTGGGCGAGGACGCGCAAGGCGACGTGTTGCTGCAGGCGCTGGCCGACGAAGGCTGGCGCGATGCCTGCGAAGCGCTGGCGGCGCGCCTGGGCGCGGCCGGCAAGAGCGAGCAGGCCCACGCCGGCCGCATTACCGAGGCGCTGATGGCGATCGCCGCCTGGCGCGAGGCCGGCGCCGCGCCCGGCAAGCCCGCCGAACGCGTGTTCGCGCAGCTGCGCGCCGCGTTCTTCACCACCACGGGCGGGCCGCGCTCGCTGCGGCGTACCGCGGCGCTGGCCAAGGCCGCGGGCGGTGAGGGCATGGTCGATGCGCTGCTGGACGAGCATGCCGCGATCTGCGCGATGCTCGACGACATCAGCGCGCGCTGCTGCGAAGCAGCCGTGCTGGCGATCAACCAGGCCCTGTTCCGCATCGGCGATGCGCTGCTGACGCGCTACCAGCAGCACAAGGACGAGCAGCGCGCGATGGATTTCGCCGACCTCGAATGGCAGGCCGCGCGACTGATGTCGGACGAGGAAACCGCCACCTACCTGCAGGTGCGGCTCGATGCGCGCTACCGCCACCTGCTGCTCGACGAGTTCCAGGACACCAACCCGCTGCAATGGCGCATCCTGCAAGGATGGCTGGCCGGCTATGCGGGGCTGGGCGAGCGCCCGATGGTGTTCCTGGTGGGCGATCCCAAGCAGTCGATCTACCGTTTCCGCCGCGCCGATGCCAGGCTCTTCGGCGCCGCCGGCGAGATGCTGCGCGATGCGTTCGGCGCCACCGTGCTGCGCACCAACCGGACCCGGCGCAATCGCGCCGAAGTGCTGGACTGGGTCAACGCCGTGTTCGACAGCGCGCGCGCCGAGGGCCGCTATCCGCTGTACTCGACCCAGACCACGGCGCTGGGCGGCTGCGGCGGGCCGGTGTGGCTGTTGCCGCTGGTGGAGTCCGATGACGCCAGTGAAAGCGCCGCGGAGGATGCGGACGATGAACCGGCGCAAGCCGCCGGCGCGCATCGCGACACGCTGCTGCAGCCGCGCCGGCAGGCCGGCGATTCGCTGCGGCTGGAAGAAGGGCGGCGCGTGGCGGCGTGGCTGCGGCTGGTGCGCGATACCGTGCCGGTGCACGAAGGCAACACCCAGCGGCCCGCGCGCTGGAGCGACATGCACCTGCTGGTGCGCCGCAAGACCCATCTGGCCGACTACGAGCGCGCGCTGCGCGAGGCCGGCATCCCGTGCCTGAGCCCGCGCCGCGGCGGCCTGCTGGCCACGCTAGAGGCGCTGGACCTGTCGGCGCTGCTGGCGTTCCTGATGACGCCCGAGTCGGACCTGGACCTGGCGCATGTGCTGAAGAGCCCGCTGGTGGGCGCGAGCGACGATGATCTGCTGGCGCTCGCGCAAATGGAGGGCGAGGGCGGCTGGTGGGCGCGCATCGAGGCCACCGGGCTGCCGCCGCAGGTTTCCGACGCGCTGCGCGAAGGCGTGCCGCGACTGCGGCAGTGGCTGCGCGTCGCGCCGCACCAGCCGGTGCATGACCTGATCGACCAGATCTTCCACGGCGGCGAGGTGCGGCGGCGCTACGCCGAGGCCGCGCCGCCGGATATCCGCGAGCAGGTGCTGGCCAACCTCGACGCCTTCCTGAAGCTGTCGCTCGACCTCGATGGCGGGCGCTATCCGAGCCTGCCGAAGTTTATCGACGAGCTGCAGGAAATCCGCCGCGGCGACGAAGGCGAAAGCCCCGACGAAGGCGGCATGGGCGAGCGCGCCGAAGATCTCGAGCCGGCCGACGACGATCCGGCCTACGCCGGCCTCGACGCGGTCCATATCCTGACCGTGCATGCCGCCAAGGGACTGGAAGCGCCGTTCGTGGTGCTGCTCGATGCCAACCACAGCGAGCCGGCCGCGGACCGCGGCGGCATCCTGGTCGACTGGCCGCCGTCGTCGCCGGTGCCGCGCCATTTCTCCGCCTACGGCAAGCGCAGCGAGCGCGGGCTGGCGCGCGCGCCGCTGTTCGAAGCCGAGGCGGCGCTGGGCGAGCGCGAGAACTGGAACCTGCTGTACGTGGCCATGACGCGCGCGCAGCAGGGCCTGCTGGTCAGTGGCGTCAAGGGGCGCGCCAGCCGCGCCGGTGCGGGCGACGGCAATGCCGAGATCGCCGGCAGCTGGTATGTGCGGCTGCAGGCCGCGGGCGTCGGCGAAATGGTGCCGGCTTATCCGGACGCCCAGGGCGATGCGGCCGGCGCGCAAGCCTTGCTGCCCGCGCGACTGAGCGAGCCGGTGCGCTTCACCGATTTCCGGCTGCGCTACCGCGATGCCGTCGAGGATCCGCGCCAGGCAGGCTTTGCCGACGACGACGCCGAGGGGGAGGGCGAGTCCGACGGCATCGTCTTCAACGCCGCCGCGGCACGCCATGGCGAACTGGTGCACGCGCTGCTGGAACGCCTGACGCGCTATCCCGAAGCCTTTGCCGGCGTGCCCGCGCTCGATACGGTGTTGCGGTGGTTCCCGCTGACCGGCGCGCACACCGACGCGGCACGGTCAGCCTGGCGGCAACAGGTGGAAGAGGCGCTGGCGGCGGTGGCCGCAATGCTGCGTGCTCCGGCGCTGGCGCCGCTATTGGCGGCGCATGATGCGTGCAGCGCGCGTAACGAGGTTGAACTGTACGACGCGTGTGGACGGCTGCTGCGTATCGACCGGCTGGTGGAATTCGACGACCGCGTCGTCGTCGTCGACTACAAGCTGCGCCTGCTGCCGCAGGAGCACGCCGCCTATCGCGCGCAACTGGGCCGCTACGCGGCGGCGATCGCGCCGATGTTCCCGGGCAAGCGCGTCGAGGCGGGCGTGGCTACCGCCGAGGGCGAATGGATTCCCGCCGAGCGCCTGGCGCCGCCGGTTCCGCAACAGGGTTCGCTGTTCTGAAAGCTGGCGCGGCGCGCCGGCAAGGGCAGCGGAATCGGCGCAAAATGGGGCGCATGGCGCGCGCGGTGGCGGCCCGGCTGTACTAAAGTGACAGAGACTGCGCTGCGAGCCGCTGGCGCGCGGGATGCTGCGTGGCGTGGCGTGGCGTAGACGGATAAGCGGGAAGCGGTACTGCGGAAGGGAAGTGTGAGGTGGACGAGCCTGACCCTCGGCACTGGCGGAAAACGGCTGTGGCTGCTTCGTTCCCGACCTGACCAGGTTGACCGCGCCACCATGCGAGGAGGCCCGTCCGAGCGGCATTGTACCCCAGAGCGTGCGTGCGCGCAGAATTTGCATCGAATGCCCTTGGCACGCGCGGGTCATTGCCCGCGCCATGACGCCGGGTTGATCTGGCGCAGGCGATGCGCGCCGCGCTGGCCCGACCATTCACCAACCCGCACACATGGTGAGCCAATACATGAACGCAAACGACCAGATCATTCGCGGCGCGCTGGCGCCGCAGGAAATCTCCACCGAAGTCCTGCTCGAAAAATACGCCAAGGGCGAAGAGCGCAGCATCGCCGAGGTCAGGCAGCGCGTGGCGCGCGCGCTGGCGCAGGCCGAGCCCGAGGACCAGCGCGAAGCCTGGAGCGCGCGCTTCCTGTGGGCGCAGGAAAACGGTTTCGTGCCGGCCGGACGAATCAATTCCGCGGCGGGCACCGGGATCCAGGCCACGCTGATCAACTGCTTCGTGCAGCCGGTGGGGGATTCTGTGTCGGAGCCGCGCGATGGCCGCCCCAGCATCTACACCGCGGTGGCGCAGGCCGCGGAAACCATGCGCCGCGGCGGCGGCGTGGGCTATGACTTTTCGGCGATCCGCCCGGCCGGGGCGCTGGTGCGCGCCACGCATTCGCGCGCGTCGGGGCCGGTGTCGTTCATGAAGGTGTTCGACGCCTCGTGCGCCACGGTGGAATCGGCCGGCGCGCGCCGCGGCGCGCAGATGGGCGTGCTGCGCTGCGACCATCCGGATATCGAGAGCTTTATCCACGCCAAGGACAAGGGCGAGCTCAGCAACTTCAATATCTCCATCGGCGTCACCGACGACTTCATGCAGGCGGTGCAGGCCGATGCCGAGATCGAGCTGGTGCACGAGGCCGAGCCCGGCGCCGACATGATCGCCGCCGGCGCGTACCGCCGCGACGACGGGCAATGGGTGTACCGGCGCGTGCCGGCGCGCAACCTGTGGGACCAGGTCATGCAGGCCACCTACGACCATGCCGAGCCGGGCATCCTGTTCCTGTCGCAGATCAACGCCGACAACAACCTCTATTACTGCGAGCGGATCGAGGCCACCAACCCCTGCGCCGAGCAGCCGCTGCCGTCCTATGGCTGCTGCTGCCTGGGCTCGATCAACCTGACCCGCTTCGTGCGCCAGCCCTTCACGCCGCAGGCCGAATTCGATTTCGACGCCTTTGCCGAAGTGGTGCGCGTGGCCACCCGCATGCTCGACAACGTGCTCGACGTGACCTTCTGGCCGTTGCCCGAACAGCAGGCCGAGGCCCACGCCAAGCGCCGCGTCGGCCTGGGCTTCCTCGGGCTGGGCAGCGCGCTGGTGATGCTGGGCCTGCGCTACGACACCGAGCCGGCGCGGCAACTGGCGGCGCGGATCTCGGAGCGCATGCGCGACGAGGCCTACCTGGCCTCGACCGAACTGGCGGTGCAGAAGGGTGCCTTTCCCCTGTTCGATGCCGGCGCCTACCTGCAGAGCGGCTTCGCCAGCCGGCTGCCGGAGCCGGTGCGCGAGGCCATCGGCCGCCACGGGCTGCGCAACTCGCACCTGCTGTCGATCGCGCCCACCGGCACCATCACGCTGGCCTTTGCCGACAATGCGTCCAATGGCATCGAGCCGGCCTTCTCGTGGACCTACAACCGCAGGAAGCGCATGCCGGACAACAGCTACCGCAGCTTCGAGGTGGCGGACCATGCCTGGCGGCTCTACCGTCACATGGGGGCCGACATGGCGCAGCTGCCGGACGCGTTCGTTACGGCGCTGCAGATGTCGGCGCTGGACCATATGCGGATGCTCGAAGCGGTGCAGCCGTATATCGACACCAGCATCAGCAAGACCGTCAACGTGCCGGAGGACTATCCGTACGAAGCTTTCCGCAACCTGTACCTCGAGGCCTGGAAGGCCGGTCTGAAGGGGCTGGCGACGTATCGCCCGAACTCGGTGCTGGGCGCGGTGCTGTCGGTCGAGGCGCCCGCCGCGCCGGCCGTGCCCACGGCCGACGACAACCCGCTGGTGCGCCCGTTCGGCAGCCGGCCGGTGGGCGACCTGGAGGGCGTGACGTCCAAGGTCGAATACCTGACCTACGAGGGCCACAAGACCGTCTACCTGACCGTCAACTTCATGCGCGTCGCCGGCGTGGCCGAAGGCAGGCCGGTGGAGATCGAGCGCCCGGTGGAGTTCTTCATGCCGGCGGGCCAGCGCAGCGAGGGCCAGCAATGGATCACCTCGACCATGCGGCTGTTGTCGATGGTGGCGCGCTCGGGCGGTTCGGTGGCCAAGGCGCTGGCCGACATGCGCAACGTGGTGTGGGACAAGGGCACGGTGCGCTACGGCACGCTGGTGCGCCAGGACGGCACCGAGGTGCCGCGCTTCCATGATTCCGAGGTGGCGGCGTTGGGCTATGCGCTGCAGCGCATCCTGATCAAGCGCGGCTTCCTGGACGCCGACGGCGGCCAGGTGCCGGTGACGGCGCTGGCCGCGCGGCTGGCGCAGCGCGACGGCGGCGGCCTGGCGCTGGCGGCCGGGGCGGACCTGGCCGGCACCCCCGGTGCGGCGCCCGGCGCGCCCGGCGTGGGCACCGGCAAGCCTTGTCCGGAGTGTGGTGCGCACGCCTTGCACAAGGTCGACGGCTGCGCCAAATGCGCCAATTGCGGCTACGTCGGCGAGTGCGGCTGAGCCGCGCCGCGGGCGGCCGGCGGCCACCCGCGCGGGCCGCCGGCGCCGGGCCCGGATAAAGACGCCGGGGCCGGCCACCGGGCGGCCGGAGCGGGGCCGCCTTTTGCTACAATCGCCGCCATGAGTTATCAAGTTCTAGCGCGCAAATGGCGCCCCAGGGATTTCACCACGCTGGTCGGCCAGGAGCACGTGGTCCGCGCGCTCACGCACGCGCTGGAACAACAGCGGCTGCACCACGCCTACCTGTTCACCGGCACGCGCGGGGTCGGCAAGACCACGCTGTCGCGGATCCTGGCCAAGGCCCTGAACTGCACCGGCCCTGACGGCAGCGGCGGCATCACCGCCGAGCCGTGCGGGCAGTGCAAGGCCTGCCAGGAAATCGACAGCGGCCGCTTCGTCGACTACATCGAGATGGACGCCGCGTCCAACCGCGGCGTCGACGAAATGGCCCAGTTGCTGGACAAGGCCGTTTACGCTCCCACTGCCGGGCGCTTCAAGGTCTACATGATCGACGAAGTGCACATGCTGACCAACCACGCCTTCAACGCCATGCTGAAGACGCTGGAAGAGCCGCCCGGGCACGTCAAGTTCATCCTCGCCACCACCGACCCGCAGAAGATCCCGGTCACGGTGCTGTCGCGCTGCCTGCAGTTCAACCTGAAGCAGATGCCGCCGGGACACATCGTCTCGCACCTTGACCATATCCTGGCGCAGGAAGGCATTGCCCACGACGGCAACGCGCTGCGGCTGCTGGCCCAGGCCGCGCATGGCTCGATGCGCGATGCGCTGTCGCTGACCGACCAGGCCATCGCCTACAGCGCGGGGCAGGTGTCGGAGGAAGCCGTGCGCGGCATGCTGGGCGCGATCGACCAAAGTTACCTGGTGCAGCTGCTGGATGCGCTGGCCGCCGAGGATGGTGCCGCCATGCTGGCGATCGCCGATGCCATGGCCGACCGCAGCCTGTCGTTTGCCGGCGCGCTGCAGGACCTCGGTTCGCTGCTGCACAAGGTGGCGCTGGCGCAGGCCGTGCCGGCGTCGGTGCAGGACGAATGGCCCGAAGCCGACGAGGTGCGGCGCCTGGCCGGCGTGTTCGACGCGCAGGAAGTGCAGCTGTTCTACCAGATCGCCAATCTTGGCCGCAGCGAGCTGGCGCTGGCGCCGGACGAGTACGCTGGCTTTACCATGACGCTGCTGCGCATGCTGGCATTCCGGCCGTCGTCCGAACCGGCCGCCACGACCGGGCAGGGCGGCGGCGCAGCGCCCGCGCGACCGCGCAGTGCCGGCATGCCGACCGCGGCGCGACCGGCCGAGGCAAGCCAGGCGGCGACTGCCGCCGCTGCGCCGGCTGCTCCCGCTGCCTCCATTACCGATTCCACTCCGGCGCCAGCCGCGGTGCCGCCCACGGTTGCGCCACCTGCGCCCGTAGCCGGGCCTGCCGCCGCGTCGGCGCAGGCTGCCGCGGCCGAACCCGCGCCGGCGCGCGCGGCAGGCGGCGCCATGTCGCCTGCGGCCGCGGCGCTGGCCGCCGCGCGCCAGGCTTCCGCCGCCCGCG
>NZ_JAYLVT010000022.1:0-119346 GCF_035818815.1 Cupriavidus sp. SS-3 | reverse complement strand
CCAGGCCGACATCGTCATCACCACCGCGCTGATCCCCGGGCGCAAGGCGCCGGTGCTGCTGCAGGAAGCGACCGTGCAGCAGATGAAGCCGGGCTCGGTGGTGGTCGACCTGGCCGCCGCGCAGGGCGGCAACTGCCCGCTGACGGTGGCCGACCAGGTGGCCAACCACAACGGCGTGATCCTGATCGGCCATACCAACCTGGCCAGCATGGTGGCGGCCGACGCCTCGGCGCTCTATGCCCGCAACGTGCTGGACTTCCTCAAGCTGGTCGTCGACAAGGACGGCGAGTTCACGCTCAACCTCGAAGACGACATCGTCGCCGCCTGCCTGATGACGGGACGCAAGCAAGCGGCGCTGGCCGGCTGATGCAAAGGAGACCTCAATGGAAATGGTTAGCCACACGGTGATCAACCTGATCATCTTTGTCCTGGCGATCTACGTGGGCTACCACGTGGTCTGGACCGTTACCCCCGCGCTGCATACGCCGTTGATGGCGGTGACCAATGCGATCTCGGCCATCATCATCGTTGGCGCCATGCTGGCCGCCGGCCTGACCGAGGGCTATGTTGGCCGCGCAATGGGCACGCTGGCGGTGGCGCTGGCGGCGGTCAATGTGTTCGGCGGCTTCCTGGTCACCCAGCGCATGCTGGAGATGTTCAGGAAGAAGGCACCCAAGGCGCAGGCTGAAGCAAAGGGGCAGCCTGGCGGCAAACTGTCGGAGGTAGCGCAATGAACGGCCTGTCGATGAATCTGGTGACGCTGTCTTACCTGGGCGCGTCGGTCTGCTTTATCCAGGCGCTCAAGGGGCTGTCACACCCGACCACCGCCCGGCGCGGCAACGGCTTCGGCATGGCCGGCATGGCGGTGGCGGCACTCACCACGGTGGCGCTGATCTTCAAGCTGAAGAGCGAGCTGCTGTCCGGCCGGGCGGATGCATCAGCGCCCGGCACCGGCCTGGCGCTGATACTGGCCGCGCTGGTGGTGGGCGGCGGCATCGGCGCCTACGTGGCCAGGAAAGTGCAGATGACCAAGATGCCCGAGCTGGTGGCGGCGATGCACTCGCTGATCGGCCTGGCGGCGGTGTTTATTTCGGTGGCGGCAGTGGCGGAGCCCGCCGCGTTCGGCATCACGGCTGCCGGTTCGCGTGATATCCCGCTCGGCAACCGGATCGAGCTGTTCATTGGCTGCTTTGTCGGCGCCATCACCTTCTCGGGCTCCGTGATCGCCTTCGGCAAGCTGGCCGGGCGCTACAAGTTCCGCCTGTTCCAGGGCGCGCCGGTGGTGTTCGCCGGCCAGCACTGGCTGAACCTGCTGCTCGCGGTGGCCATGGTCGGTTTCGGCATCGCCTTCTTCCTGACACAGGCGTGGGAGCCGTTCCTGGTGATGCTGGCAATTGCCTTCGTGCTGGGCGTGCTGATCATCATCCCGATCGGCGGCGCCGACATGCCGGTGGTGGTGTCGATGCTGAATTCGTACTCGGGCTGGGCCGCGGCGGGCATCGGCTTCTCGCTGAACAACCCGATGCTGATCATCGCCGGCTCGCTGGTGGGATCCAGCGGTGCCATCCTCTCGTACATCATGTGCAAGGCGATGAACCGCTCGTTCTTCAACGTGATCCTGGGCGGCTTCGGCAGCGACGCCACGTCCGCAAGCGGGCCGGCAGCGCAGGCCCAGCGCAACGTGAAGTCGGGCTCGGCCGACGACGCCGCCTTCCTGATGGGCAATGCGGAGACGGTCATCATTGTGCCTGGCTACGGTCTGGCGGTCGCGCGCGCCCAGCACGCGCTCAAGGAGCTGACCGAGGCCCTCACGGAAAAGGGTGTAACCGTGAAATACGCGATCCATCCGGTGGCTGGCCGCATGCCCGGCCACATGAACGTGCTGCTGGCCGAGGCAGAAGTGCCGTACGACCAGGTCTTCGAAATGGAAGACATCAACAGCGAGTTCGGCCAGGCCGACGTGGTGCTGGTGCTGGGCGCAAACGACGTGGTCAATCCGGCGGCCAAGACCGATCCCAAGTCGCCGATCGCCGGGATGCCGATCCTGGAGGCGTACAAGGCCAAGACCATCATCGTCAACAAGCGCTCGATGGCCGCCGGCTACGCCGGCCTGGACAACGAGCTGTTCTACATGGACAAGACCATGATGGTGTTCGGCGACGCCAAGAAGGTGGTCGAGGACATGCTCAAGGCCGCCTGAGCCGCAGCATTCGCAGCAATACAGAGGAGACAAGCAATGAACCAGCAAGGACGCGAGCTCGGCCTGTTTGCCGATCTGGACGGCAAGGTAGCGCTGGTAACCGGGGCCTTTGGCGGTTTGGGCCTGCACTTTGCGCAGACGCTGGCGCGCGCAGGCTGCAAGGTGGCACTGGCTGGCCGGCGCGTGGCCGAAGGCGAGGCCGTGCTGGCCGACCTGCGCAGGCAGGGCGGGCAAGGCTGCGTGGTGCCGCTCGACGTCAGGGATCCGGCATCGGTCGGTGCCGCGTTCGAGGCGGCGCACCGGCAGCTCGGACCGGTCCAGGTAGTCGTCAACAGCGCCGGCATCGCCACCACCGGGCCGGCCATGGAGGTAGAGGAGGGCGCCTGGCAAAGCGTGATCGACACCAACCTGAACGGCGCCTGGCGCGTGGCGCAGTGCGCGGCGCGGATGATGCGCGCAGCCGGCGGCGGCAGCATCGTCAATATCGCGTCGATCCTCGGCCTGCGCGTGGCGCAACAGGTGCCCGCATACACCGCCGCGAAGGCAGGCCTGATCCACCTGACGCGCTCGCTGGCGCTGGAATGGGCGCGTTACGGCATCCGCGTCAACGCGCTGGCGCCGGGCTACTTCGAGACCGACATCAACCGCAGCTTCTTCGAGAGCGACAGCGGCCGGGCCATGATCGCGCGCATTCCGCAGCGCCGGCTCGGCCAGCCCGGCCAGCTCGACGGCGCGCTGCTGTTGCTGGCCTCGGATGCGTCCGACTACATGACAGGCACGGTCCTGCCGGTTGACGGCGGCCACTCCATCAACTCGCTCTGAGACACATACCCATGTTCACTCCCTGTCCGACCGAACGCAGCCGGGCCATCGCCGATCGCGTCGAGTCCTTTGTGCGCAAAGTCGTCGCGCCCTACGAGCGCGACCCCCGTTACGGTGCCCATGGCCCGTCGACGGACCTGGTCGACGAACTGCGCGCCAAGGCGCGCGAGGCGGGCGTCATGACGCCGCACATCCTCGATGATGGCAGCCACCTGACGCAGCTGGAGACCGCAGCCGTGCTCAAGCGCTCCGGGCTGTCGCCGCTGGGCCCTGTGGCCGTCAATACCATGGCCCCCGACGAGGGCAATATGTTCCTGCTCGGCAAGGTCGCCACCCCGGAACAGAAGCGGCGCTTCCTCGACCAGCTTGTCAGTGGCGCAGCCCGCTCGGCCTTCTTCATGACCGAGCCTGCCGAGGATGGCGGCGCCGGCTCGGATCCGTCAATGCTGCAGACCACCGCGGTGAAGCAGGGCGACGAGTGGGTCATCAACGGGCGCAAGATGTTCATCACTGGCGCGGAAGGGGCTTCGGTCGGCATTGTGATGGCGCGCACGGGCGAGGACGGCAAGGTGCAGTCCACCATGTTCCTGGTGGACCTGCCCGATCCCGCCATTCGGATCGAGCGTGTGCTGGACACCATCGACAACTCGATGCCCGGCGGGCACGCCCTGATCGTCATCGACAACCTGCGGGTCCCGGCCAGCCAGGTGCTTGGCGAAATCAACGAAGGCTTCCGCTATGCCCAGGTCAGGTTGTCGCCAGCCCGCCTGTCGCATTGCATGCGCTGGCACGGCTGCGCCACGCGTGCGCATGAGATCGCCACGGCCTACGCGACCACGCGCAAGGCATTTGGCAAGCTGCTGATCGACCATGAAGGCGTAGGATTCATGCTGGCCGAGAACCTGATCGACCTGCAGCAGGCGGCATTGATGATCGACTGGTGCGCCGGCGTGCTCGATGGCGGTGCCGTGGGGACCAACGAGAGCTCGATGACCAAGGTGGCGGTGTCCGAGGCGGTGTTCCGCGTGGCCGACCGTTGCGTGCAGATCATGGGCGGCTCGGGGGTCTCGCGCGATTCCATCGTCGAGCAGGTGTTCCGTGAAGTCCGCGCCTTCCGCATCTACGACGGCCCCACCGAGGTACACAAATGGTCGCTGGCAAAGATGATCAAGCGCAAGACCCTGAGCGGGGAGGCGAGCCATGGCTAGCGCGCAAGCCTTCGCCGGCACAGGGCCGGTGCGCGACCAGCATCGCTTCGACCAGGCTGCGCTGGAGCGCTGGATGGCGCGTAACGTGGCGGGATACGCCGGACCGCTGACGATCGACCAGTTCAAGGGCGGGCAGTCCAATCCTACCTATCGCCTGCGTACGCCCGGGCGCAGCTATGTGCTGCGACGCAAGCCACCCGGCGAGCTGGTCAGAGGCGCCCACGCCGTGGAACGCGAAGCCAGGGTGATGGCGGCGCTGGGCCAGGCGGGCTTTCCGGTACCCCGGATCCACGGGCTCTGCACCGACGACGCGGTGATCGGCAGTTGGTTCTTCGTCATGGATCTCGTCGAGGGCCGGATCTTCTGGGATGCCGGTTTTTCCGATGTGGCGCCGGGCGAGCGTGCGGCCTACATGGACGCCATGAATGCCACGCTGGCCAGCCTCCACACCATCGATCCGGCTGCCGTCGGCCTGGGCGACTACGGCAAGCCTGGCGGCTACGTCGCCCGTCAGGTCACGCGCTGGTCGGAGCAGTACCGCAGCGACGAGCTGGCCGGCCGGCATCCTGCGATGGACCAACTGGTCGACTGGTTGCCCCGGCATCTGCCCGCCGCCGATGAGGTTGCCATCACCCACGGCGATTTCCGCGCCGACAACCTGATCTTCCATCCCACTGAGCCGCGGGTGCTGGCGGTGCTGGACTGGGAACTGTCGACGCTGGGCGATCCGCTTGCCGACTTTGCCTATCACGCCATGATGTTCCGCATGCCGCCCGATATCCTGGGCGGCATCGCGGGGCGGGACCTGGCGGCAGCGGGATTGCCCGACGAGGCCGCCTATGTCGAAGCCTACTGCCGCCGCACCGGACGCCAGGGCATTGGCAACCTGGATTTCTACATCGCTTTCAACATGTTCCGCTTCGCAGCGATTCTCCATGGCATCAAGGCCCGCGCCGCACGCGGCACGGCGTCCAGCGCCGACGCGCGTGCCATGGGCGAGCGCTTCGCGCGGGTGGCTGATCTTGCTTGGATACAGGCGCAGCGCGTTATGGCTTGAGCAGGCGGCGTGAGGGCCTATGGTGGCTGCCGAACTGCTGGCAGCCATCTCCGAAATCAACTTTATTTGACATAACACTTATTATGCGAAACGTAGGTGTAGCAGCTAAGCGGTAATGTCCGGTTTCAGCAAAGTTGAAATGTCCGCCCAAGGCGCTGCCCATGATATTCAGCCAGCCGGCGTCGGCTCACCACACCAGCCAGAGTCCCACGCCCAGCAGGAGCGCATGCGCGCCTAGCGCGACGTATAGCGGTTCGCTCGAGGGCGCCGCTATGTCCTGCAATGTCTTGCTGATACAGCGCGTGAGCATGGCGCGTAGCGCAGGATCCTTCACTGCGCCTTTGTCGCCCGCTGGCGGTTCGCTCGCCGCTGCGCGGCACGATTGCAATTCGGCGAGCATGTCGCTGATTGGCAGGCGGTTCAGCACGAAGGCGATCGCCGAGCGCACCGCCCGACCTTCGCCCAATACCGGCGCCAATTGCTTGCTCAAGGCGTCGACCGACAGCCAGTCTGCCGTGCGCTCCAGCGTCCCGTGCGTATGTGGCATGGCTTCGATGCGGTCCGCGAATGCAGACGCCAGGCGCTGCGTCAGGACGTCGCCGTGCGCCTCCACAAGGTGTTGCATGGCGCGTGCGCGCCCGTGTGCCACGCCCAGCACCGCGTAGACGCCCACGAACAACAGCAGCAGGACGGCTACCAACCACGGCGCAGACGTGGCCAGCGCGAAGCTGGCGCCCGCGCCGCCGGAATCCACCGCCGTGTTGCCCGGCCCCAGGAACTGGCTCAAGTAGAAGAAAAATGCGCCGCCGCCCAGCGCCATGCCGAGCAGGCCGCCGTTGATGACCGCACGGGCGAAAATCAGCCCGGCCCTGGTGCCGGTGCTAATGAGCGATGGTTGCCCGGTTGATTCTGAGGACATAGAAAATGCGGGGTTGTGAACTTGCAGGGAAGAAGGATACCGGCTCCGGGCTTCCGCCACCTGGCCAGCCCCTTGACGCATGCGTGCTGAAACGTGTCCTCGTGGCCGGCGCGGTCGCCCGCGGCGATCCCGTCCAACCGAAAGGCGGCCGCGTCATGCACGCAGCGCTTGCCCGCCGGTATGGCGCGGCACTGCCGATGCTTCAAAAACCCAGGGAAACAATGCGCCGACTGGTGACGGTGGCCGGAATGCTGGCGCCTTGCTGGGCGCGATATTGGCATGCTTCGGGAGCCTTACTGTATCGAAGGCACGACGCCCAGTTTTTCCGCCAGCATTCGCTCATAGACGCCAAAGTGCTTGTCAACGTCTGCCTGGCTGACAACCACTATTTCCATAGAGACCTGGCCGACCTTCAGCCCAAGCATCGTGGCCAACGCCAGCTCCAGGTGCGGGGCTGCTTCGCGGTCTTTGGCAAACGTCGTGCCGACGCTGACCGTGTAGGCCCTCTCGCCTTCACTGCTTACCTCGACCAGCCTTGCCGCCGCGCTGAGGTTGCTCTCAATGGCGATCCTGGCGAGTTCCGCCACACGCCGCGTCCTTTCGGTGGGGAACCCGCGCGCGCATCTCAGCCGCAGCCGATGCTTGCCCAGGGTTAGCCATTCGGAATCAAACTCCATCGAAGCCTCCTTTTGCCAAAGATGCGTACAGACCCTGGGGCCGGGGCATGCCAGAACCCGCTTCCGTTTGGCTGCTACGGTAGCGAGAAGCCGGCTGCCACCCGGCCCACTCTTCTATCCGGCTCACTTCACGTCGATTCGCCGGACCGCAGCCTGCGGCGAGCCCGACTTGGGCAAGCGCACTGTCAAAAGGCCGCGTTCGAAGCGCGCATCGACGTGGTCCAGGTCGAGGCCATCCGGTAACGGGATGCTGCGCATGAATGCCCCATATGCGCGCTCCAGGCGGTAACAGCCGTTTTCTTCGCTGCAAACATCCTGTCGCTTCTCTCCGCGCAGCACCAGCGCCCCATCTTCGATGGTGGTCTTCACGTCCTCACGCTCCATGCCCGGCAGCTCGGCCGTGATCCGCAATGCCGCGCCATCGTCGACCACGTCGATCCTCGGCTGGAAGCGGGAAGAACTGAAGTCGCCGAACCACCGGTCCAGACCGCTGAAGCCGGCGAACGGTTCATGCAGGAACTCCCCCATCGCACGCCATGGTTCGCCGGAGAACAGCCGCGAAACGTCCGGCCATTCGGAGGCCCTGTGCCGGGGCACAGGAACGTTCGACGGCTCGTCACTGGATGGCTTCTCCGCCGCCGGTCTCCGCAGGAACTTGAAGGGATTCCACTTGCCCAGATCCGTCTTCATCTCGTCCTCCATTCACGCAATGAAAAATACCTGGCCCCTCCGGCAAGAGGCACGTCGGCAGCGCGCAGGTTGGCCGAGCCGACGCACCAGCGACTGCTCCTCGCGCTATTGCACCGTAATCGCCCGTGGCTTCGAGGCTTCCTGCTTGCCAACACTGACAGACAGGCAGCCGTTGGCATAGCGCGAGTCGAGTTCGTTGAACAGGTCGGTTCCGAAGAATAGATCACTCATGGTCGTATCCTCCTGCGATGCAGCAAGGAGGCGAAGGGGCGACGCGCTACCATTCACCTGCCAAGCTGCCGGCAAACAAATAGAAACACGCAGCGCGCAACGTCGCGACTGCCTGAGCGAAAAATAAAATAGTACGGCGCCGCGAAATTTCAAGAGGGATTGCGTTGCACTCCGCCGTAGAGCGACGTGTGATCTTTAGTGCTTTTTTGACGCTAGGCCTGCCCCGCCCCCGCCCGCAAGTCCGTCATGATCTGCTCGGCAAGGAACTCGCAGGGCGGCCGCTTCGACTTCGCGCTGCGGGCCAGGATAAGCTCGAGCGGCGGCAGGTCAGGCAGGCCCTGGGCCTGGCCCAGCACGGTCAGTTGCGGCGGGATCGCGCAGCGGGCCAGCGCGGCCACGGCCAGGCCGGCCTCGACCATGCTGAGCAGGCCCAGCAGGCTCGGGCTCTCGTACGAGGTCCGATGCGCGATCCGCGCGCGATCGAGGCTGCGTATCGCGTTCTCGCGCGCCACGCTGCCGGGCATGAACACGGCGATGGGCAGTGGCCGGTCCTCCCACACTTGCGGCCCGTTGGACATGGCGGCCCATGCCATCGGCTCATGGCGGATGAAGTCGCCGGACAAGCCCTTCACGCGCGTGCCGCAGACCAGGTCGACGGTGCCGTCCTTGACCAGTGGCGCGAGCGCGCTGCTGGGCAGGCCGACCACCTGGATCTCTACCTTCGGGTACGTGGTCGAGAATTTCTTCAGCACCGATGGCAGCAGCGACGACGCGTAATCGTCGGGCACGCCGATCGCCACCTTGCCCGTCACCTCCGGCCGCACCACCGCCGCCCAGGCTTCGTCTCGCAGCGCCAGCATGCGGCGGGCGAAGCCCAGCAGCACCTCGCCCTCGTGCGTCAGCACAATGCTGCGCGGCCGCCGCACGAACAGCGGGCGGCCCAGTGCTTCCTCGAGTGCCTTGATTTGCATGCTGACCGCGGATTGCGAACGGTTCACCGCCTCCGCGGCCCGCGTCATATTGCCGGTCTCGGCGACGGCGATCACCGTGGCCAGCACATCGTGGTCGAGCGTCTTCATTGGTATCAGGAAAACTGAACGTAACAATCAATATTATGCGTTTTTCTTGTTGAAAACGGCGTGCGATATTCGGCAACAGCAAACAGGATTCCGCCCTCCCCTCCGAGCATGGACAACCCAGCCGCTTCCCTCCTCGTCGACCACCCGCTGCGTGCCTCCCTGGTCGCCGAATTGCACGCCCGGCCCTTTCTTCGGCTCAGCGGCAGCGTTTCACTGACCCACTACGCCATTTACTCGGACGAGGATCCCGCCATCCATGAATATCTGGTGCGCACCTTGTGCGAACAGACCGGCATGGCGCTGCCTGCGGACGGGGTCACGCACTACGCCGTGCAATCCCCGTTCGGCTGGCATCTGAAATGGGAGCGCCACACCGAGTTCTCCACCTTCACCTTCGTCAGTCCGCGCGACGACACCGATTACTTCAACGACCTCGCCATCGATGGTGTTCCGGCAGACTGGCTGAGTCTGCTGGCCGGCAAGCGCTTCCATGCGGTGCGGATGGAGTTGCTGTCGGGACAGGCGGCGGGCGCTGTCAGCGCGAAGCTGCGCGAATGGCTCGACGGGCCGGTTCTGGTCGGCAGCGATGTCCTGGGCAGCGGCAAGGTCTACTGCGACTGGAACGTGCGGGCCGATGGCTATATGCGCATCCTGGCGATCGACGAGGACTTCCGCGAGGAACAGGGCGGCAGGCTGCTGCAACGGCTCTACGAGATCGAGACCTATCGCATGATGGCGTTGCTGGCGTTGCCGGTCGCTCGCCGCCTGGGGCGGGAGCTCGACGACATCCACGCATCGCTGCAGGAACTGATGCGCGCCATGGACGCGCGCCGCGCCGGCGACGACGATGCCGAACTGCTGGATCGGCTTACCGAACTGGCCGTGCGCGTGGAATCGCTGTCGGGGCACAGCGGGCGCTTCAGCGCATCGCGCGCCTATGAGCGCATCGTGCTGGCGCGCATCCATGAGTTGCGGGAACAGCGCATCGAAGGCATGCCTACCATCTCCGAATTCATGGAGCGGCGTTTCGGTCCCGCCATGGAGACCTGCCGCAGCGTCTGGTCGCGCCACGAACAGATCGCGGCACGGGTGGCGCGCGCGGTCGACCTGCTGCGCACCCGCGTCAACCTGGCGCAGGAGCGGGATGTCACCAGGCTGCTGGCCGGACTGGAACGCACCGCGCGCAACCAGTTGCATCTGCAGCATGCGGTCGAGGGGCTGTCGGTCGCCGCGATCTCGTATTACGTGTTGTCCATCGCGGCAGCCGGATTGAAGGCATTGCATGTCATCAAACTGCCGGTGGATCCCGAACTGGCAGAAGGCCTGTTGATCCTGCCGGTGGTGCTGATGGTGTTCGGCGTCATCAAGCGCAGCCGGACCCAGAAAACCCACGATGGCGCTGTCCACGCAGGCCAGGCCTGAACCATCATCGACCTCAAGTGCTTACCATCGAGAAAAATCGCCCATGAACGCCGTCACGAGCATCGACCCGTCTCTTGCATCTTTGCTTCGAGCTGTCCGCCAGGCGCCGCAGCCTGGCTCGCATCGGGTGATCCGGGCCGGCAGGCAAAAGACCCCCACGGAAGTGCTGACCGACAACTCGAACGACCGGCCGGACGTCGCAACGATCGCGGTACTGGGCTACAACTGAAGCAAAAATGCCCGCCGGGATCCCGGGCGGGCCGGTACCCTGCTTCAAAACTCGCCCGGACAGTTCTGTTCCCTGCTCCCATCCGCGCAGGACCCTGCCAGGTGCTACCATTCGGCGGCATGCCGCACGCAACCACGGCCAGCCAATGGTCCGTCGCCGCGGCGCTCGCATAGTGCGATGCCACCGAATACTCCATGGAACTGCGTCAACTCCGCTATTTCGCCAAGGTCTGCGAACTTGGCAGCTTCGGCAAGGCAGCGCTCGAACTGGAGCTCGCCACCTCCGCGCTCAGCCAGCAGATCAGCCGGCTCGAGCGCGAACTGTCCACGCGCCTGCTGCAGCGCCAGTCCACCGGCGTGGTGCCGACCGACGCCGGGCTGGCCTTCCTGCGGCAGGCCCAGCTGACGCTGCGCCACGCCGATGATGCGGTTCGGGCCGCGCAGCAGGCGCGGCTGTCCGGCCATGTCAGCATCGGCCTGGCTTCGACTACCGCCGCGGTGCTGGGCGTGCCGCTGCTGCGTGCCATGGCTGCGCGCTATCCCGACGTGCGCGTCCACGTGGTCGAGGCCTTGTCCGGGCACCTGAGCGAGATGCTCAATGCGCGCCGGCTGGACCTGGCCATTGTGTTCCGCACCGAGACCGCGCGCCGCTGGAGCGTGACGCCGCTGCTCGACGAGAAGCTTTATGTGCTTGGGGCTTCGGGCCTGCCAGGCCTGCCGAAGGGTCAGCGCGCCCGGCTCGCCCAGTTGGGCGAACTGCCGCTGATCCTGCCGAGCGCTACCCACGGCCTGCGCGCCCTGCTCGATGCTGCCTTTGCGCGCGTGCGCGTGACGCCAAACGTGGTGGCGGAGATCGACGGCCTGTCGCTGCTGATGGATGCGGTGCGCGCCGGCTTTGGCGCCACCATCCAGCCGGGCGCAGCGACCGCGCGCCTCAATGATCCGACGCTGGTCCGCTCGCTGGTGGTCGACGCCCAGGTCGGGCGGCACAACCTGCTGGCGAGCCTTTCCGATGATGAGCTGTCGCCTGCGGCACTGGCGGCACGGGTGGTGCTGGCCGATACCGCGCGCAGCCTGGTGCGCGAGGGCGCGTGGTTCGGCGCCACGCTGCACAAGGATTGAGGCCGCGACGGCGGCGCTGCCGTCCCGGCCTGATCGCCGGCCTCAATCGACCGTGATCTTCCGCTCCCTGACGATCGCGCCCCACTTGGCGCTTTCCTTCTTCATGAAGGCGAGCAGTTCCGGCCGCGTGGTCGGCTGCGGGGTCAGGCCATGCTTGGTCAGGGCATCCTTCACGCCGGCGTCGTTCAGCACCTTGACGATCTCCTGGTTCCAGCGATCGAGGACTGGGGCCGGCGTCTTGCCCGGAGCCACGAAGGCATACCAGTTCAACGCCTCGAAACCGGGATAGCCGGATTCAGCTACCGTGGGCACGTTTGGCAGATACGCCGGCCGCACCGGGCCGGTGGTGGCCAGCGGCACCAGCTTGCCGGCCTCGACCTGCGGCATTGCGGTCGGCGGTGCCGCGAAGTACGAGGTCACACGCTGGCCAAGCAGGTCCTGCAGCGCCGGTGCCCCGCCCTTGTAGGGGATATGGACCATCTCGATGCCGGCGCGCTGGTTGAACAGTTCACCGGCAAGGTGGGAGGCGGAGCCGGCACCGGTCGACGCGTAGTCCACCGCTCCAGGCTTCTTCTTTGCCAGCGCGACCAGTTCGGCCAGGTTGTTCACCCCGGCGCCCTTGTGCACCACCAGCACATTGGGAAAGTTCACGCCGCCCGAGACCGGAGCCAGATCCTTGAACGGATCGTAAGGCAGCTTCATCAGGTGCGGCGCGATGGTCAGCGGGCCGATCGAGCCGAACAGCAGCATGCTGCCATCGGCCGGACCGCGCGCCACCAGTTGATGGGCAATATTGCCGCCGGCACCGCCGCGGTTGTCGACGACGACCGGCTGGCCCAGGTTGTCCGCCAGTTTCTTGGCGATCAGCCGCGCGGCCGCATCGGCGGCGCCGCCGGCGGCGAAGCCAACCACCAGCGTGACCGGCTTGCCGCCGGCGATAGGTTGCGCTTGCGCAGAGCCCGATGAGAAGGAAAAGCAGAGCGCGGCCAGCAAGGGTGCGCGCAGGATCAGTCGACGGTCCATTGAATCGGTCTCCGTATTGTCGTTCTGGAAAGGGTCTATGGAAGGGCGTGGGGATTGGCCAAGCCTCGGCCGCTCAGTCCGCCCCGAGCCCGACCGGGTTCGGCCGGCGCTTTTCCACTGCATGGCGCAGCAGCGCGGCACTGCGGAACACACCGTGCGCAAACTTGCCGTAGGGCATGGTGGCGAACAGCGCCATCACCGCGCCCAGGTGCAGGCACAAGAGCATGGCCAGCGCCGGCGTGCCGCGGCCCAGCCACAGCGCCAGGCCGCTGGTGGCGGTCAGGAACAGCAAGGCGATGAAGCCCAGGTCCATCGGCCGCTGGCCGTGAGCGAGGTGCAGGCGGTGACGTTGCAGGTTGAGCCAGCCGAGCCCCGCGGTGCCGATCGCGAGACTGGCGCCGCCGAGGGCACCGAGCACCTTGGGCAGGCTCGGCAACTCGTATGGCGCATGCCAGCCGAGCGCATAGTGATAGATCGTCGCCACGGCGGTGGCGGCAAAGCACAGCACGAAGCCATAGAACGTCAGGTGATGGAAACGCCGGCGCGACAGCGTGAAGGCGTCGTCGGCATTGTTGCAGCCGGCACCGTGGCCGCCGTCGAGGTATTTCAACCGCAGCACCGCGGCTCCCGCCTCTGCCGCCGCCGGTGCGCTCACTGGCGCGCCGCTGGTCGCCGGGGTGACTTCGCGCCAGAACCTGCGCACGCCCATCGCCAGCGCAAGCACGACGAAGCCGAACACTGGTGCAAACATCGACACCAGCAGGTTGTGCGGGAACAGCGCGTAGAAATTGCCGCTGGCGGGACCGCCCCACAGCGTACCGTTGAGCGCCACGGCCAGCAGCAGGAACAGGGTCAGCGCGAGCGCCAGGGCCAGCGACACGGTCAGGCCATTGCGCCGGTACAGCTTGCCCAGCACTGGCGGCCAGGCATAGTCCTGGTAGGTCTGGCCCCGGACCTCGGCCATCGCCACCGGCACATTGACGGCGAACTCGTGCGGCGGCGCGTACTGGCAGGCGTGCAGGCAGGCCCCGCAGTTGTGGCACAGGTTGGCCATATAGTGCACGTCGGCGCGGCCAAACTCGAGCCGCCGCGTCATGGCGGGAAACACCGCGCAGAAGCCTTCGCAATAGCGGCAGGCATTGCAGATCTGCAGGATGCGCGCGACTTCACCCTCGGCAGCGGTCAGCGGCAAGACGGGATGGATCGGAATCACGCGTCGCTCCGCCCCGCCCACGCCTTGTGCGTCGGCACGAGCCTGATCGACCAGCTCAGCTAGCGATGGCATTGGACTGCTCCATGTCGAAATCGGGATGTTCGAAGCCGCAGGCACGCGCGGCGCCCACGCCGGCGATGCGGCCGAAGGCGGTGCCGATCGCCATGCCGACGCCGGCGGTATAGCCCTTGCCCAGCACGTTGCCGGCCATCATTTCGCCGGCGACGAACAGGTTCGGGCTGGGCCTGCCATTGAAGTGGACCTGAGCGTTCTCGTTGACCTTGAGGCCCAGGTAAGTGAAGGTCACGCCGGGACGCAGCGCGTAGCCGATGTAGGGCGGCGTGTCGAGCGGCCGCGCCCAGTGCGTCTTGGCCGGCGCGATGCCCGCGGTGGCGCAGTCGTCCAGCACCGTGTGATCGAAGGTGCCGGGCCGGCAGGCGGCGTTGAAGGCTTCGACGGTCCGCACGAAGCTGGCTTCCGGCACGCCGAGCTTGCGCGCCAGTTCGCCGAGCGTATTGGCGCTGGTGCCAGGGAACACCGGCGGCATGAAGCGGCCGATAGCCTTCTGGTCGATGATCGAGTAACCGATCTGGCCGGGCTGCTGCGCGACCAGCCGCCCCCAGATGGCGTAGCGCTTGGGCCAGAAGTCCTCGCCCTCGTCGTAGAAGCGCTCGCCGTCGCGATTGACGACCACGCCGAGCGAGACACAGTCGATCCGCGTGCAGATGCCGCCGTCATAGAGCGGAGCACGCGCGTCGATCGCCACCATATGCGCCTGAGTCGGATCGCCGATCGCGTCGGCGCCCGCGTCGATCATATGGCGCAGCAGCACGCCCTGGTTGAAGCGCGTGCCCCGGATCAGGAAGTTGTCCGACGGCCACTCGCCGCGTTCGTTCTGGCCCCAGGCTTCGCGCAGCCAGTCCCGGTTCGACTCGAAACCGCCGGCGGCCAGCACGCAGGTGCTGGCCTGGATGCGTTCGCCCGCAGCGGTCACGGCCGCGACGAAACGGTCGCCGTCGCGCTCGATCGCAACCACCTGCGTGTCGTAGCGGATCTCGACACCAAGCGCCTCGGCACTGCGGAAATAGGCGTTGACGAGCGCCTTGCCGCCGCCCATGAAGAAGGCATTGGTGCGCGCCACATGCAGCGCGCCAGACAGCGGCGGCTGGAAATGGACGCCGTGCCGGCGCATCCAGGCCCGGCAGCGCGACGACGCTCGGATCGTCATGCGCGCCAGATGCTCGTTGGTGATGCCACCGGTCACCTTCAGCAGGTCCTGCCAGTACTCCTCTTCCGGATAAGCATCGACCAGCACATCCTGCGGCGCTTCATGCATGCAGCGCAAGTTGCGGGTGTGCTGCGAATTGCCCCCGCGCCATTCGCGCGGCGAGCCCTCCAGCAGCAGCACCGAGGCACCCGCCTCGCGCGCCATCAACGCGGCGCACAGCGCGGCATTGCCGCCGCCGATCACCAGCACATCTTTCATGGGGGAATCTCCTTGTGGGCTCGACTGTAAGCAGGGCCCGAAGGAGACGAAAGATGGTGGTGGTTAAGGCGTGTTCAGTTTTTGTGAAGGGTGGCGGCGACCGAATGCCAACAGCGGGGACGGCCGAAACCGTACCCCGCTGCCCTCTTCCTGCCGTAACACCCTCAGGGCTTGACCGCGATCGCTCCGATCTCCACGGCAACGTCGCGCGGCAGGCGCGCGACCTGGACCGTCGCCCGTGCCGGCGCGACGCCGGTGAAGTAGGTCCCGTAGACCTCGTTCATCTTGCCGAAGTCGTTCAGGTCCTTCATGTAGACGGTGGTGGAAACCACGTCGGCCATGGTCATGCCGTCGGCCGCGAGTACCGCCTTCAGGTTGTCGAGCACCAGCCGGGTCTGGGCTTCGATGGGGGCGTCCTTGAGCAACTCGCCTGTCTTGGGGTGGATCGGGATCTGGCCGGCAAGATACAGCACGTTGCCGGCGCGGATGGCCTGGGAGTATGGACCGATGGCCTTGGGGGCGTCGGCCGACGCGACCGCGCGCAGCGTGCCGCCGTGCTGGGCGCAGGCCGACAGCGAGGCCACGCCGCAAAGGGCCGCGGCAATCAGGGTGACAGATCGTTTCATGGGCTTGGCTCTTGTCGTGTTGAACGGGACCGGGTTACGCCATGGCGCCGGACAGGGTCCACATCGATTCCACCAGCCGGTCGATGTCGTTCGCGTCGTGCCACAGGTGCGTGGAAATGCGGATGCCATAGTGCTGGGCCGGCGCGCCGATGACCTCGAAGTTCACCGAGCGGATCACGAAGCCCGGGGCGAAGTCGCTCAGCATGCGGTTCACGAACGTCGTGGCCTTCTGCTGGTTCATGGCATCGTCGCGATTGCGGAACGGATTGAAGCAGGTCAGCGCGGACAGCAGCTTCGGATCGTCCTTGGGCGAATACAGCGACTCGACGCCCCAGCGCTCGACGATTTTTTCCTTCAGGTACGACGACAGCGTCAGGTCGTAGGTCTCGATCTTCTTCCGGCCGATGGTGTCCCACATCTCGCAGGCGCGCGCCAGTGCGCGGAACATCGGCACGTGCAGGCTGCCGCAGGACGTCACCGTGGCGGCGATGTCATAGGCGCCGCGCGGCTGCCTGACGTAGGAGCTGGTATGGATCGGATACCACTCCGGCAGCGGCAGCGGATTGGACGGGCGCATCTTGTTGCGGATCACCAGGATGCCGGTGGAACCCGGTCCGCATTGCCACTTGTGGCCGGCGCCGGACATGAAGTCCATGCCCAGCGCGCCGTAGTCGTACGCCATCATGCCAGGCAGGTGGGCACCGTCGACGATGCTGATCAGGCTGTGGGCCTTCACCACCTGCATCAGGTCGGCGATCGGCAGCATGGTGCCGGTCTTGTAGGTGGGCGACGACCACATCATCGCGCGTACCCGCTTGCCCTGCCCCTTCAGCGCGCGGATGCGCTCGTCGAACAGCTGGACGTAAGTGCTGGCGGTCTGGTTGTTGCCGACCGGCAGCGCAATGGTCGAGACCTCGATGCCGTAGCGGTCGACCGCGATATTGAGCGGAGTCAGGCCGCCGCCATGTTCGTGGTTGGTGGTGACCACCACGTCGCCCGGCTCCCACTTGATGCCGAGGATCGCATGGCACATGCCCGACGAGGTATTGCCGGAGAATGCCACTTCATCGCCATCGACGCCGAAGCCCTTGGCCACTGCGGCGCGCAGGTCGGCCAGGTTGCCGTAGCCGCTCGATGAATCGGCGGCCTTGGCGAGGTTTTCCTGGCCGAAGACATCGAGCACTACCTTGGGCATCGAGCCGCCGGTGCCGATGTTCATGTAGACCTTCTCGGGCTTGAGCACGAACATGCCCTGCACTTCATTCCAGAAGGCCTCGTCCTGCGCCAGCTGCGAGCGCAGGTCGGACGATGCCGCCGAGGCGTCGTCCGAGCAGGCGCTGATCAGCGGCGCCAGCGCCAGCGAGCCGGCGCCGTAGGCCAGCATGCGCAGGAATTCGCGCCGCTTGGGTGTCCACGTCGCCAGCGCTTCCGGATGCGGTGGCGTTGCGACAGCCGTTATCTGCTTTTGCTTCAGCTCGTCCATGGTGCTCTCCCGTTGTGTCCAGCGATCGGCGTATCGACGCATCTGCGTGCCCGGCGCCTCTTCTTCGAAAAAAGTCTACGCAAACAACGGCCGCGACAGCAGCACGACTTTCCCCTACGCAGTAATACAGAGAGCTTGTTCCGCGCCCCACTCATGGTGCGCGCCAGCGCCCTGCCCCGGTGCAACCGCACCAGGCATGGACACAGCGCACGGCTCAGGGGCAATCAGCAGTCCGCGGCCAGGGCCGCGTCGGCGAGCTGGATCGCGTGCAGGTCGGAGAAGTGGACCGCGTACTTCACCAGTTCGGCCCGACCGCCAACCTGCAGCTTGCGGCGCAGGTGCAGCCGGTGGGTTTCGACGGTGCGCACCGAAGTGCCGAGCCGCTCGGCGATCTCCTTGTTGGAGCGGCCCTCGGCCAGCAGCTTCAGCACCGTGGCCTCCTTCGGCGTCAGCGTGCGGCGCGACGACGGTGGCGGCTCGTCGGTCTGCAGGAAGGCCTGCAGTTCGGCGTTGAGGTAGGTGCCGCCGGCGGCGACGGTGCGGATCGCGGTCACCAGCTCGTGCGCGGGCGCTTCCTTGAGGACGTAGGCAGCCACGCCGAGGGCAAAGGCGCGCCGCACATATTCAGGGTCCTTGTGCATCGACAGAGCGATCACGCGCACCGACGGAAAGCGCTCGGCAAAGCGCGAGGCAAGCTGCAGGCCGTTGGCATCGGGCATGTTGATGTCCGACACCACCAGGTCGGGGTCGTGCCGCCCGGCCAGGATGATGGCCTCCTCCACGCTTGCCGCCTCGCCCACCACGGTCATTTCCCCGGTGGCCTCCAGGCGCAGGCGCACGCCGTCCAGCACGAACGGATGGTCATCGACCAGCAGCACACGAAGGTTTGGGGTCATGCGGCAGGCCTCCTGGCGGGGGAATGATGGCCCAGGCGTCGTGCGGGCTGGGTCCTGGTCTGTGTTTCGGGCGCCGGCGCGGGCAGGCGCAGGCGGGCCTCGACGCGCGTGCCGCCGGTGCCGGTGCGCACGGCAAAGTCGCTGCCTTCCAGGCTTTCGATGCGCTCGCGCATATTGCGCAGGCCGATGCCGCCCTTGCCGTCGGCGCGGACCTTGTTCAGGTCGAAGCCGTGGCCGTTGTCCTCGATCGTCAGCGCGACGTGATGCCCGCTGCCGGCCAGCGTGACCTGGACCCGGCCCGCCTGCGCGTGCGTGAGGGCGTTGCTCAAGGCCTCCTGCGCGACCCGGAACAGCGCGGTGCGCTGCGCCTGCGACAGCGCGGGGATGGCCCCCTGCTCGATGAAGCGCACCTCCACGGCGCGCGGCGGGTGCAGCTGCTCGACCAGCATGCGCAGCGCGGCGGCCAGCCCCAGGTCGCTCAGCAAGGCCGGATGCAGCCCGTGCGAGACCCGCCGGATCTCGACCAGCGCTTCCTGCAGCCGGCCCAGGCCCTGTGCCAGCAGTGCTTGCGGCGCGTGGCGACGCGATGGCGGGCGATCCTTGTCCGGGTCCGTGCCGGGGTCCTGTTCCAGATGCACCTGGGCGGTCTCCAGCAGGTACTTGGACGACACCAGCACCTGCACCACGCCATCATGCAGCTCGCGTGCCACGCGGGCGCGCTCCTCTTCCTGCGAGCTCACCACGCGCCGCGCCAGGCGCCGCAGCTTCTCGCCGGAGATGCGCGAGTTGCGCAGGTTCCAGGCCAGGCCGGCCAGGCTGATCAGCATCACGGAGCCGATCGCGAAGGCAGTGAGCCGTATCTGCGTATCGCGCAGCGTGCGCGCGGCGTTGGCATCGAACGCGGCCAGTTCGCGCTCGATGTCGTCCATATAGAGGCCGGCGCCGATCACCCATCCCCATTTGTCGGCGGTCCGCACATACGACATCTTGGGTGCCTCGGTACGCGAGGACGGCTTGATCCAGTTGTAGCGGACAATGCCGCCGCCGGCTTGCGCCTGCCTGATCAGCATCCTGGCCTGGTCGCTGCCGGTATCGGCCGGGTCGCAGAAATCGACCCCGTCGATGCCCATGCTGCCCGGATTCAGCAACACGTTGCCGAGGCGGTCGTAGACGAAGAAGTAGCCGTCATTGCCGAAATGCATGCGCGACAGCGCGGCGAGCGCCTGCTGCTGCAGCGCGGCCTCCTCGCCGCTGCCCTGGGCGATGCGGGTCAGGGTCGCGTGCCCGAGTTCGACGTAGTGGCGCAGCTCCTTTTCCTTGCTGGCCACGTAGACGGCCTGGACCTGTTTGCGGTCCTGCCTGGAATGGCTGACCATCTGGTACGAGACCATCCAGGTCACCAGCAGAAATACCACCAGCATGAAGGCCGCCGACAGGGCGACCGTTCTCATGCGGATCGTCATGGTTTGCACGCGCGGGGGCAGATGGATCATCGCGGGGGCCCAGGGGAGCCAGTCATACTCGGGCTGGCGAACCGACTGCAAGGCCGCCGACGAAAACACCAAGGCGGCGTTGGCGAGGAATGCCGACGCCGCCACGACAAATCGATTCCTCCCAGTTCGATTTATCGAAACCGCCCTGTGCGCGCGTTTTGGTCCTGTGTTTTGGTCCCGCGCTTTGCCAGCCGGTTTCTCGACCCCTGATGCAGCCGGCGAACCAATGGCTCAACCGATATGCATGAGGAAACCTATGTCGTTTTGTGGCAAAAAGCAAGCAGCGTGCCGGAACCGGCAACGCATGATGCAAGCGCGCCGGAACGTCGATTGGGGGGATTACCGATAACAATGCAGACATGGAGTGCAGCCGCGCGAGCCAATGCACCAGAAATATGTGCTGGCGTACTAAGCGGCGGCCGGAAAGCTGCCAAAGTCCAACCTGGCGAATCCTTGCGCCCCACGATTTTCCTTTGCGCCCCATAAAGACCGATGCCTGGGAAACGCTTGCCATCGCACCCCACTGCCATGCTTCGGGCCGTCAACCTGACGCTGGCTCCCTGCGTCGTCATGCTGGCGCTGGCCGGCTGCGAACGCGATCCCGAGCGCCGCACCGCGGCGCCGGTGCCGTCTGGTACCGCATCGGTGGCGGTGGCCGCCAAGCCGGTTCCCGCGCAAGTGCCCGCGGAACGCCCGCCGCCCGCAGCAACAGTACCGGCAGCACCGCCGCGGCCATGGTTCGACGACGTCGTGGATGCCGAAGGCAAGCTGGTGCGGGAAGCCTATCTGGCGATTGCGTCCGATTACAGCAGCGACGAGGCCATCGCCTATCGCTACGGCCCGGCCAATACCAGGCCGGTGGCGGGGGCGCCAACGCACTGGCAGCCGGACGACAAGACCTTCTATCCGCACGGCAATCCCTGCTATCAGAAGGAGTTTCCCAAGTCCGAGCTGGATCACAGCCTTAAGGTCATCTATCAGCTGGGCCAGCTGGATTGCTCCCGCAACGATTACGGCAGCAATATGGGGGATGTCATTTATCGCGCCGATGCGGCACCGGACCCTGGCGTTACCTCGCTGCTGACGCTGGCGCTGAGTGCCGGGACGGTTGCCGAGAAACCGCAGTTGCCGTGGGTTTACGGGCATGTCGCGACCGACCCGCAGCTGAAAAACCATATCGCGGCCAATGGCGGCGAATTGCCAAGGCGCCCGATTGCCATGGGGCGCTGCAGCGAACACGATTGCGCCCAGGCCTTGATCGCGTTCCAGAACGGCCTGATTGCCTCGGTCGGCAGCAATACCGCCTCGCACTCGGCGGCCGTGAAATTGCCCGCGGGCAAGGTGCCTACGGCGATTGCGATCACGACCAACTCGGAATTCGCCCTGGTAACGATCTGGGATACCGTCGCCTTCAAGGGCCAGGTGGCCGTGCTGGCGCTGGGCAGCCTGGCCGATGGCAGCAAGGTCGGCGGGCCCTATGATCCCAGCGCGGGCTCGTGGCCGGGTCTTTACCCCGGCCTGCGCAATATCTCCAACTTCGTCTTTATCAAGCTGCTGGGCTTTATCGACCTGCCCGGCATGGTGGCGCCGACCGACATCTCGGCGGTAACGGATTTTGGCGTGATGCAGGACAACAGCACGCAGGGCTGGCTGATCGACCCGGTCGGCCGCCGCGGCGCCAGCCGGACCAAGACGGAGGTAAACCCGGCCACCAGCAGCGTCAACCAGAAGAGCTTCACGCGCACGGGCATCAACGGCAAGCTGGTGTCCCGGGCCGGCGTGGCGGCGGTGATTTCGAAGTCCGAGAAAAAGGTGATCTTCCTCGACCTGAAGCCGCTGTTCGACAAGGTCAACCGGGCGTACTTCGAAGGCAGCCATGCCGCGCTGCAAGCGACGCTGGCCAACACCGGCCTGGGCGATGCCCAGTGGCCGCCGGTATTTGCCGTGGACAACTACGCGCCGGCCATCGTCAAGTCGGTCCGCCTGCCGCAGAAGCCCACGGCCGTCAGGATCTCGATCCTGCCGATTCCCGGCCGCGCCTGGGTGGCGACGGAGGAAGGCAAGATCCGCGCGTTCTCCGTGGCGGGGCTGCAGTCCGGCCGCAATCCCGACCCGAAGCTGATCGAGGAGATGCTTAGCGTGCAGGTTGGCAAGAATCCCACCAGCATGAAGCACCATGTCAACGTGGGACTGGGCAATTCCAACACCAGGCTGTGGGTGGTATCGCGCGGCGCGCAAAAGATCCAGCTGGTCGACATGGTGGGCCTGACCGTCGAAAAGACGCTGCAGGACTCGCGCATCGTCGACCCCATCACGGTGGACGAGACCCAGCAGAACCCGCTGCTGACCAGCGTGATCACCATTGCGGACTACACCGGCAGGCAGGTGATGAACTACCGTTATGCGCCGATTGCCCTGCAAGGCGGGAATACGCCGTTGCATATCGGCGTCGGCAAGTCGGGCAATGCGCCGTTCGAGTTCGGCGGCGCCTACGACGTGCCCGGCAAGCCGTTCGATTTCACCCAGAGCAATGTGCCGTGAGCACCCTGCCCCGTGCTGCTGCGCTGCTCGTGATCGCGCTCAGGGCGCGCTGACCAGCACCGCGTTGGCCGGGTCCGGCGGCGCGTTGCCCTCCATCACCACCAGCTGCACCGGTGACGGCGCCTGCGGCGACAGCGTCGGCACCACCTCCCGCAGCGGCCCGATCGCGGTGCCGTTGGCCATGCCGGCCGGGTTGGTCCTGAAGCTTGCCACCGGCGTCTTCTGCCCGCCCACGTAGACGCTGTATTGCGTTTGCGGCTTCAGCTTGAACAGCGAGACCTCGAGTGCGTCGACCACGCCCAGGTTGCGCGCCACGACAAAGCCTTTGGCGTCGCCGCCGCGGACCGGCTTGAGCGCAACGTTGAGCGGCTCGGTGTTCGCGCGCGGCACCAGGTTGTCGGTGCCGGCACCGCCGGGCACCGCATTGCTGACATAGACCAGCGCCTGCGGCGCCTGGCCCACCGGCACGCGCGCGATGACGCGGTTGTCGGCGGTGGCGATCACATCCACCGCGTCGCCGTTTTCCAGGCCGACATAGACGCGCGAGCCATCGTCCGCCGCCCAGATGCCATGCGGCAGCGCGCCGACGGGAATGGTCGCGACCAGCGTGGGCGTGGCCTCGGTGGTGAACACCTTCACCACATTCTCGCCACCTACCGTGACATAGGCATGCGTGCCGCGCGCGGTGCGGGCAAAGGCCAGGTGGTTGGTGATAAAGCCGGTATCGAACACGCCCTTCACGGCCAGCTTCCCGGTATCGATGCGTGTGACCTTGCCCACGTCCTTGTGCGTCATCCAGACTTCCTTGAAGTCGGGCGTGAATTGCAGGAAGGGCGAGAACGGGCTGGCCACGTCCAGCCGCTTCACCACCTTGCGGGCCCTGACGTCGATCACGTCGACCACCGGATTGAAGCTGGACACGACGAAGGCCAGCTGGCCCGCCGGGTGGAACAGCACCATGCCCGGTCCCGCGGTGGTCGGGATGCGGCGGGTTTCACGGAACGTGGCGGGATCGATGACCGAGATGTAGTCCTCGCCGCGCACCACCACCCATACCTCCTTGCCATCGGCGGTAAAGAAGCCCTCGTGCGGCGAGCGGCCGATATAGGCGATGCCCTTGACCCGGTTGGTGGCGGTATCGATGAACGCGACCGAGTTGGAGCCATTGGAGATGACGATCAGCGTCCGGTGGTCCGGTGAGAACCCCAGGCCGTGTACGTTGAGTTCGCCCTTGTACAGCGGCGACAGCACGTCGGGCCGTGCATTGCCGAGCCGGATCTGGCCCAGCAGCCGGTTGGCGGCGGGGTCGATCACCGACACGGTGTTGCTGTTCTGGTCCGCGGTATAGACGCGGTCCTGCGGTTGCGGTGCGGCGCTGGCCAGTGGCGCGCCGAGCGAGATGGCGAGGGCGACAAGCGTGTTCTTCTTCATGGCAGTAAGGGAGCTGGATGCGGTTGGCATAAGGCGCGCGACAGAATGGGGCCGGTCAGCGCGGCGACGTGGCCCGGGGCGGCTGGGCCTGATGGCGCTGCAGCCACGCCTGCATCAGCCGTATCTCGTTCTGCTGCTCGGTGATGATGCCCTGCGCCAGGTTGCGCAGCGCCGGATCCTTGCCGTACAGCAGCAGCGCCTTGGCCATGTCGATCGCGCCCTGGTGGTGCGGGATCATCATGGCGACGAAGTCGTGGTCCGGGTCGCCGTTGGTGGGCGCCTGCGTCATGCCGTGGTGCATCACGTTCATGGCGTCGTCGATCAGGGCAGCATAGGGTTTCGCGGTGCTGGCGATGAAGGGCGGAGGTGCCGCCTGGCCCGGGTGCTGGTGCGCGTCCTGGGCCGGCGCGGCCAGGCTGGCGGCCGACAGGCACAGCGCCGCCAAGGCGCGTGCCGCGGTGCCGGCGCCAAGGCGTGAAGAACTTCGTTGCATCGCAGGGTCTCCGGTTGGCCACGAACTGGCGTGGGCCTGGGTCGGGATGGTTTCCTGCGTATACACGTGGGGAGGCTAGACTATTCCGTCACGCGTGAAAAATATTGGTTGTGGTTGGGGTCGGGTGCTTGGCGGGCGCGGCTGTTTCGCCGGCGTAGCCGGCGACCTCCTTTCTGTCCGAGCGACAGAAAGGAGGCAAAGAGCGCGTCGCCTAAGCGGCTGGCTAAGGCGGCGTCGGTTGTTCCAGCGGCGGTGACTTGCGGTCCGGCCGTTGGTGGTTCCACCCTGCTGACGCTACCTGGAAGTGCCTGGCGTTCGGGGTCGGATGGACGAACCCGACTTTAGGTCGGTGGCAGCCCGCTAAGCACGATATTGGTGGGACGCCTTCGGCTGCGCTGCGCGCGCTCCCTATCTCAGGTCTACTGCTCTGGCACGGAGTGCGTCACTGCGCTCGCACGCGCTGTCACTGGCGAGTCCAAAGGACTTTCCCTTCCGCCTGTTTGCTCGCCTCTCCCGCTCGCGGGAGAGGGGCGGGGGAGAGGGCCAGCGCATCCACGAAGTCAACCGCGTCAATCACCCTTCAAGGCTTACCCTCCCCCACCGGCTGTCCGTCCAGATACTGCAGCACCCGGAACGCCGCCTTCACCCGCTCCGCGACCGGATAATTCTTGTTCGCCAGCATCACGATGCCGATGCGCTGCGACGGCACGTAGGCGACATAGGCGCCGAAGCCGTTGGTCGAGCCCGTCTTGTTGACCAGCATGCCGCTGCGCGCCGCCTGCGGCGGCTCCAGCCGCGCCACCGGGTTGGCCTCGAACACCACCTGCGGCGAGCTGCCTGCCAGCACGCTGTCGCGCTGCGCCGGCCACGGGTACATTTCCCACGCCAGCCCCTGCACCATGTCGCCGACCTTGAAGTAACCGGTGCGGGTGGCGGCCAGCGCGCGCTGCAGGGTCTGGTCCAGCCCGCTGCTGTCGATATTCGCCATGACGAAGCGCATCATGTCGGCCGACGTGGTCTTGACGCCGTAGGCCTCGGCATCCAGCACGCCCGGCGTGACGCGGACCGCCTTGCCGCCCCTGGCGTAGCCATAGGCATAGTCCTTCATGCGCGCCTTCGGCACCGTGATGTAGGTGCTGCGCAGCCCGAGCGCGGGGAACAGTGTCTTCTCCATCAGCACGTCGAACGGCTGGCCCATGCTGCGCGCCGCCAGGTAGCCGAACAGGCCGATGCTGGGATTCGAGTATTGCCGGTGGGTACCGGGGGCGTAGCGGGGACGCCAGTCGCGGAAATAGTCGACCATCTTGCCGGTGTCGGTGACGCCCTCCGGAAACTGCAGCGGCAGCCCGCCGGCCGCATACGTGCCCAGGTCCAGCAGGCTGGTCGCGCCCACGCTGCTGCCCGCCAGTTGCGGCAGGTGCTTCGCCGCATTGTCGGTCAGCGACAGGTCGCCGCGGGCTTGCGCATAGGCGGCCAGCGTCGCGGTGAAGGTCTTGCTGACCGAACCGATCTCGAACAGCGTATCGGCGTCGACCTTGCGGGCGCCGGCCCTGGCGGCGACGCCGTAGTGGAAGTCGTACTGCTTGCCGCCGACCGTGACGGTCACGGCCATGCCCGGCACATCGTGCGCCTGCATCACCGGCTGGATTGCCGCGTCGACGACACGCCTGAGCGCGGCCGCATCGACACGCTCGGCAGCATGGGCACCGGCGCCGCAAAGCAGCGCCGCGGCGGCGGCAATGGCTTGCATTGCCTTGTGAAGAGTTTGGTTCATATCAGATCATCTGACCGTGGTGCGCCGGCACACAGCGCAGCCGGCGCGGGAAATAAGCGAGACTTTACCGGCTCCCGGGCCTCGCCCGCCCAAACCTGTGTCCGATGACCGCGCCGGATCGGTCTTCCAGTCATCGTTCTGTCATCCACCCCCGCCAGAATGCGCAGGTCAATCAAGTCAGGGGAGTCGACATGACGCACGCAATTGAAGTCCGCGGCCTGAGCAAATCGTTCCGTGCGGACCGCAAGGCGCTTGACGATGTCACGCTGCAGATCGCACCGGGCGAGATGGTCGCGCTGCTGGGCGCGTCCGGATCCGGCAAGTCTACGCTGCTGCGCCACGTGGCCGGCTTCGTCACCGGCGACGCCGGCGCCGGCGAGATCCTGGTCAACGGCCGCCACGTGCAGCGCAACGGCCGCCTCGCCGGCAACGTACGCCAGGTGCGGCGCGAGATCGGATTCGTGTTCCAGCAGTTCAACCTGGTGGGACGCCTGCCGGTGATCACCAATGTGCTGGTCGGCATGCTGGCGCGTGTACCCAAATGGCGCGGCCTGCTGCGCGCGTTCAGGGCCGACGAAATCCGCAGGGGGCTCGATGCGCTTGCGCAAGTTGGTATAGACGACTATGCCTTTCAGCGTGCCTCGACACTGTCGGGCGGCCAGCAGCAGCGCGCCGCGATTGCGCGCACGCTGGTGCAGAACGCCAGCGTGATCCTGGCCGACGAGCCGATCGCCTCGCTCGATCCCGAATCTTCGCGCCGCGTCATGTCGCTGCTCAGGCAGATCAACCGCACCCGCAAGGTGGCGGTGGTGGTGTCGCTGCACCAGGTGGACGTAGCCATGCGCTACTGCCCGCGCGTGGTTGCATTGCGCCACGGCAAGGTGGTCTATGACGGCCCCTCGGCCGCGCTGACGCCGGCCATGCTGCGCGACCTCTACGGCACTGAAGCGGACGAACTGCTGCGCGATGCCATCCCTGAAGACGACGACAGCGCCGCGCCCATGCCGGCGCCGGCGCTGGTCACGATGAACCTGGCCGCCGCCTGAGCGGTTGGCGCAGCCCCATTCCCCCAAACCGCTTTCCACCGGAGTTGCCCATGCTTCGCAGAACCTTCATCGCCGTCGCGGCCTCGGCCGCGGTTGCCCTCCCCGCCCTGCCTGCCTTCGGCCAGGAGGCAAAAAGCCTGAACATCGGCTTCATCTCGACCGAATCGTCGTCCAACCTGAAGACCGCCTGGCAGCCGCTGATCGACGACCTGAGCAAGACCCTGGGCGTGCCGGTGAAGCCGTTCTTCGCCTCCGACTATGCCGGCATCATCGAAGGCATGCGTTTCAACAAGGTGCAGATCGCGTGGTTTGGCAACAAGTCGGCCATGGAAGCGGTCGACCGCGCCAGCGGCGAGGTGTTTGCGTCGGTGATCGACAAGGACGGCAACCCGGGCTACTGGTCGGTGCTGGTGGTCAACAAGGACAGCGACCTGAAGAGCGTCGAAGACGTGATCAGGCGCGGCAAGGACCTGACCTACGGCGCCGGCGACCCCAACTCCACCTCGGGCACGGCGGTGCCGGGCTTCTACCTGTGGAGCGCCAACAAGGTCGAGCCCAAGACGCTGTTCAAGGCGGTGCGCATCGGCAACCATGAAACCAACCTGCTGTCGGTGCTGAACAAGCAGGTCGACGTGGCCGTCAACAACACCGAGAACATGGAGCGCTACCGCATCAACACGGGCAAGAACGCCTATGAGCAGGTGCGCGTGCTGTGGAAGTCGCCACTGATCCCGGCCGACCCGATGGTCTACCGCAAGGACCTCACGCCCGAACTGAAGAAAAAGATCCAGACCTTCTTCGTCAACTACGGCAAGGGCACCGACGCGGCGCGCGAGAAGCAGGTGCTGGCCGGCCTGACTTACCAGGGCTTCCGCGCCTCGAACGACGCGCAGCTCGTGCCGATCCGCCAGATCGAGCTGGCGCGCGAAAAGGCCAAGATCGAATCCGACACCACGCTGGCCGCCGCCGACAAGGAAAAGCGCCTGTCCGACGTGAGCCGCCGCCTGGCGGAGCTGGACAAGGCCGCCGTCAGCGCCGGCAGCACTCAGTAACCGGTTCGCCGCCACCACACTGTTCGACCTGTCTCACCGGGGCGGCGGCTGTCGCCGCCCGCCTCGCACCGCTTTCCAATCCCCGCTGTATCCGGACCGCTCCATGACCGTCTCCGCCACGCCTGGCCTGCCTCCCACGCCCCGAAGCCATGTGCGCCCGCCGCGCACACCCCTTGCCGTGCCGCTGACCTGGGCGGTGCTGCTGGCCCTGCTGGCCCTGTCCTGGCAAGGCGCCGACATGCGCCCGCTCGACCTGCTGCGCGATTCGGACAACATGGCCAGGTTCGCGGCCGACTTCTTCCCGCCGGATTTCCGCGACTGGCGCCACTACCTCGACGAGATGCTGGTCACCGTGCAGATCGCGCTGTGGGGCACGGCGCTGGCCGTGGTGGTGGCGGTGCCGCTGGGGCTGCTGTCCTCGGCCAATATCGTGCCGGCCTGGGTCTACCAGCCCGCGCGCCGCGTCATGGATGCATGCCGCGCCATCAATGAAATGGTGTTCGCCATGCTGTTCATCGTCGCGGTCGGGCTGGGCCCGTTCGCCGGCGTGCTGGCGATCTGGATCCATACCACCGGGGTGCTGGCCAAGCTGTTTGCCGAAGCGGTCGAAGCCATCGACCCGCGCCCGGTCGAAGGCGTGCGTGCCACCGGCGCCGGTCCGGTCGAGGAAATCGTCTACGGCGTGATTCCGCAGGTGCTGCCGCTGTGGCTGTCGTTCGCGCTGTACCGCTTCGAGTCCAACGTGCGCTCGGCGTCGGTGGTGGGCATCGTCGGCGCCGGCGGCATCGGCACCGTGCTGTGGGAAATCATCCGCAGCTTCCAGTACGGGCAGACCTGCGCGGTGATGATCATCATCATCGTGTTCGTCTCGGCCATCGACATCCTGTCGGCCCAGATCCGCAAGGTGCTGGTCTGAACGCCATGCCGACCACCGAAGTCTCGCTGGCGCTGCGCGAAGTGCGCGGCTCCGACGCGGAGCTGCTGCACCTGTCCGCGCTGCTGGCCGCGATGGACGGCGAGGCGCCGCTGCCGCTGGCCACCATGCGCGAGCGCTATGCCACCATGCGCCGCTATCCGGACTACCGCTGCTACATGATGGTGGGCGCGGACGAGGTGCCGCTCGGCACCTTCAGCCTGCTGGTGTTCCCGGTGATGGTCCACGACGGGCGTCCCGAGGCGATCGTCGAAGCCGTGGTGGTGGCGCCGGCCGCGCGCGGCATGGGCATCGGCAAGGCCATGATGCGCGAGGCGATGCGGCTGGCGCGGGAAGCCGGTGCCGCCAAGCTGGCGCTGTCATCCAGTGCGCGACGCCTGCGCGCCCACCAGTTCTATCGCCAGCTCGGCTTTACCGAGCATGGCATCAGCTTCAGCATCGGGCTCTGAACTCAGGCCTGCCGTGCCGCCGGAGGCGCGGCGCCTACCAGTTGCGCCAGCGCCGCCACCGCGCTTTCCAGCCCGCCGCTGTTGTCGATCTCGACCAGCCGGCATCCCGGCGGCACGGCGAACGCCTGCCGCGCGCGGGCCAGCCGTTTCGCAATCGCATCTTCCGCTTCGCGGCCGCGCTGGCGCAGGCGTGCCGCCAGCACTTCCGGCTGCACCCGCACGTGTACCGCGCACAGCTTCGGGTAGCGTGCCACCGCCTGTGGCAGGTACTCGCGCGAGCCGTTGACGATCACCGTCAGGCCGCGCGCCAGCCACTGCTCGATCTCGATGCCGATGCCGTAGTGCAGGCCGTGGCTGTGCCAGTCCAGCGCCAGGCAGCCCAGCGCGCGGCGGCGGTGGAATTCCTCAGGCGTCAGCGCCACCGAGGCCTCGTTGGCATCGGCGGCCCGGGTGATGTAGCGATGGGCGATGACAATGCGGTGATCCGCGCCCAGGCGCTCGCGCAGCGCGCGCAGCAGCGAGTCCTTGCCGCTGCCGGACGGTCCCATCAGGTAGAACAGGCCGTGTCCGTCGGCCACGGTTGCCGCGCTCATGCGCCGAGATACGCCGCGCCGGCGCCGTCCGCGGTGCTGCCGTCGAAGCCGTAATGGCGGGCGACCACAAAGTCCTCGCCCTGGGCCGGCTGCACGAATACGCTGATGCGGTCCACAAGCAACGGCGCTTGCAGCAGCTTGCCGCTGGCCGCTTCAAGCTGCGCGCTCGCGGCGCGCTGGCTGGCAGCATCGAGCATGCCGGTCAGCGTGATATGGAACACGAAGGTGCCGAACACATACGGGTAGCCCCA
This sequence comes from Cupriavidus sp. SS-3, assembly GCF_035818815.1. NCBI lineage: Bacteria > Pseudomonadati > Pseudomonadota > Betaproteobacteria > Burkholderiales > Burkholderiaceae > Cupriavidus > Cupriavidus sp. SS-3. The sequence goes on along the minus strand of NZ_JAYLVT010000022.1, from coordinate 88,907 downwards.
TGCGTCGAGCATGCGGCGCTCTGCTGCGCTCAGCTGGTCCGGGGTGCGCCTGGCCAGTTCCTGCGCCGAAGGCGGCGCGCGCAAGGGGTCGAAGGCCAGCACGCAGGCGTCGGCCAGCGCCTGCATCGGCGGCGAGCCGCCGGCGGCGAGCGTCCATGCGACAAAACCACGCAGCGCGCGCAGCGCCAGCGGCGCGTCGAACGGCGTTTGCCGGCGCGCAAGATCCCGCGCGGCGGCATCGACCATCGCCGCGTTGGCACCGTCGGCAAGCCGGAATGGCGGCTTCAGGGTGGCATGCAGGCCGTAGTGGGCCGGCGCCTTGATCCACTCGGGCGGCGCCGCGGGCAGGTCGGCGGGCGGAGGCAGCATGGCGCCGGTGTCGGCGTCGCGCCCCAGCCAATGATTGCCGAAGGTGGCCAGCGGGCCGGATGGCGACAGGTAGATGGCGTAGCGGTACGCGGCTTGAGTCATGCGGCAAGGTTACCAGCGGCATCACGCGCGCGCAGGCGCAGACTGCCCCGGTTTGGTGGGGTTGACCGCAGACAGTAGCGCAGGCAGATGACAGCCGGATGTCTAGACCAATCCCGCGCGGCAGCGTCAGTCACGGTCGGACACCGTCAGCTGCACCCAGTCGCCGGCGAAGCGCACCACGCTGTACTGCACCGGGTTGCCGTCGATATCGACGTTCAGCGCCTCGACCTGCAGCACCGGGCGGGTCTTGGGCTGGTTCAGCATCCGCGCCACCGGCGCGCTCGGCATCGCCGCGGTGATGCGCGACCACTTGCGGGTGTAGTCGGCAATGCCGTAATGGGCCAGCGCGCGCGATACGGATTGCCTGGCGCGCAGCACCTCGTCGATGCCGGGAAAGCGCTTGAGGTCGAAGTAGTGCTCGGCCACGTCGATGGTGCGGTCCTCGGCCTTGCCGATCATCTGCGCATGGAGCAGCTCCGCGGTGCGCGCCAGCCCCAGCTGCTTGGCCACCTCCGGCGCGCGCACCACCTGGCTGGCGACGACTTCGGTATGGCCGCGCACGCCCTGCGCCGCCAGGTTCTGCGAGAAGCGCGTACGGCGCCCGATGGCGTAGTCGATCGCGTGCTCCTGCACGAAGGTGCCGCGGCCCTGCTCGATCCGCACCAGCCCGCTCAGCTCCAGCTCGCCCATGGCACGGCGGATGGTATGGCGGTTCACGGCGAAGCGGTTGGCGAGCTCCGGCTCCGGCGGCAATTGCTCGCCCGGCAGGTACAGCTTCTTGCGGATGTCGTCCGCCAGCGCCTCGCCAATCTGGCGCCACACCGCGACGCCCGAACCCCGTTCCACTTCTCGATCAGACATCGTGCGCTGTCCTCTTGTCATCAAGCGTTAACCCATCTCGTGCGATTGTGCCTCAGCCATGCCGCGCTGGCAGCGTGCCCGAGCAATCCCCTGCCCCGTCATGAAACGTTCATTTGGCTGTGGTCTAGTGGCTGCGTGTTCCAGCAACGACATCTAAACGTATAGACGTATAGGGGTGATGATGCAAAGCGAAACCGCGCGGCCGGATGTGCCCGCCGCCCATGCTGCCCGCGCCGCCTGGCTGCGGATCCTGGCCACCGCGCCGACCGATGCGCTCGACGGCGCCTACCAACGGCTTGCGCAAGCGCAGGCCCTGCCCGCCTACCGGCTGCTGCGCAAGCCCGAGGCCGGCATGGCGATGGTGCGGGGCCGCGCGGGCGGCACCGGGGCCCAGTTCAACCTCGGCGAAATCACGGTAACGCGCTGCGCGGTGGTGCTGGAGGATGGCGCCGCCGACGCTGCCGCCGGCGTCGCCTATGTCCAGGGGCGCAGCGTGCGCCATGCCGAGCAGGCCGCGGTGCTGGACGCGCTGCTGCAGCGTCCGGCCTGGCACCAGCGCGTGCAGGACCTGGTGCTCGCACCGCTGGCCGACGCACACGCCAGCCGCGCCGCGCACGCGGCGGCCACCGCCGCGCAGACGCGCGTCGAGTTCTTCACCATGGTCCGCGGAGAAGACTGAGATGCCCGCCGCCCAACCCATGCTGTCCACGCCGGCCGCCGCGCTGCTGCCTGGCTTTAGTGATCCGGTCGATGACGCCCAGCAGGTGTTCCGCGCAGCGCTGCGGGCGTTCGCCCACCCGGGTCAGCTGCAGACGCTGCCGGCCCGCAGCGGCTTGCCCGAGGGCCTGTCGCCGGCGCTGGCCGCGCTGCTGCTGACGCTGGCCGATGCCGATACCCCGGTCTGGCTGCCCGCCGCCGTGCCGGCCGCGGCGCGTGCCTTCCTGCGCTTTCACTGCGGCTGCCGGCTGACGGAAGCGCCCGGCGCCGCGGCCTTCGTCTGCGTGCCGGCCGGCCATGCCATGCCGGCGCTCACGGACTGCGCGCAGGGCGACCCGGCCTTCCCGGACCGCTCGGCCACGCTGCTGGTGGAAGTGGCCTCGCTCACCGACGGCGAGGCCCTGACGCTGCACGGCCCCGGCATCGAGCACACGCAAGCGCTGCGTGTTGCCGGCCTGCCGGCGGGCTTTCGCCCGGCCTGGCGCGCCAACAACGCCGGCTTCCCGCTCGGCGTGGACCTGCTGCTGTGCAGCGGTGACCGGTTCTGCGCGCTGACGCGCACCACCATCGTGGAGGACTGACATGTACGTAGCCGTCAAGGGAGGCGAACGCGCCATCCTCAATTCTTACCGGATGCTCGACGCCTATCGCCGCGGCGACACGGCGGTGCCGGAACTGACGCTGGCACAGATCCGCGAGCAGATGCCGCTGGCGGTGTCGCGCGTGATGGCCGAGGGCTCGCTGTATGACCCGCACCTGGCGGCGCTGGCGCTCAAGCAGGCCGCCGGCGACCAGATCGAGGCCATCTTCCTGCTGCGCGCGTACCGCACCACGCTGGCGCGCTTCGGCTATACGCAGCCGCTCGATACCGGCGCGATGCGCCTGCAGCGCCGGATCTCGTCGACCTTCAAGGACGTGCCGGGCGGCCAGGTGCTGGGGCCCACCTATGACTACACGCAGCGGCTGCTGGATTTCTCGCTCGAAGGCGGCCGCGCGCCGCAGCCTTTGCCCGCTGATCAGGAACCGCTCGCCGCCACGATGCCGCGCGTGACCAGCCTGCTGGAAGCGGACGACCTGGTCGAAGCCGACGCGATTCCCGCCGGCGATCCCGCGCCGCCCGACCTGACGCGCGAGCCGCTGAGCTTTCCCGCCGGCCGCGCCGCGCGCCTGCAGAACCTGGCCCGCGCCGACGAGGGCTTCCTGCTGTCGATGGGTTACTCGACCCAGCGCGGCTACGGCAACTCGCACCCGTTCGCGGCCGAGATCCGCTACGGCACGGCCGAGGTGGAGCTGTTCGTCGAAGAGCTCGGCTTTGCCGTCACCATCGGCGCGATCGAGCTGACCGAATGCCAGATGGTGAGCCAGTTCGCCGGCAATGCCGACGAGGCGCCGCGCTTTACCCGCGGCTACGGGCTGGTGTTCGGCTACAACGAGCGCAAGGCCATGTCGATGGCACTGGCCGACCGCGCCATGCGCGCCGAAGCGCTCGGCGAGGCCGCCGACGCGCCCGCCAACGATATCGAATTCATGCTGTACCACAGCGACAACGTCGAGGCTTCGGGCTTCGTGCAGCACCTGAAGCTGCCGCACTACGTGGATTTCCAGGCCAACCTGGAACTGCTGCGCCGGCTGCGCGCCGAGGGCGCCGACGTGCCGGACAGCGCCATGCCCGCGTCCGTGGCGGCGCCACCGCAGCCGCAGCCGCAGCCGCAAGCGCAACCGCAATCCCAGCCACAGCCGCAAGAGGAGACGCTGGCATGAGCGCCGCCGACACCACCATGGCCGCGGGCATCGCCCGCGACGAGCACTACAACTTCGGCTATCTCGACGAGTCGACCAAGCGCATGCTGCGCCGCGCCTTGCTGAAGGCGGTGGCGATTCCTGGCTACCAGGTGCCGTTCGGCAGCCGCGAGATGCCCTTGCCGTATGGGTGGGGCACCGGCGGCATCCAGGTGACGGCCGCGATCATCGGCAAGGACGACGTGCTCAAGGTGATCGACCAGGGCTCGGACGACACCACCAACGCCATCAATATCCGCCGCTTCTTCGCCCGCGTCACCGGCGTGCCGACCACCGAGCGCACCACCGCGGCCAGCATCGTCCAGACCCGCCACCGGATTCCCGAAACGCCGCTGCGCGCGGGGCAGACCGTGGTGTTCCAGGTGCCGATCCCGGAGCCGCTGCGCTGGCTTGAGCCCAGCGAAGGCGAGACCCGCACCATGCATGCGCTGGCGGAATACGGCGCGATGCACGTCAAGCTGTACGAGGACATCGCGCACCACGGCCACATCGCCACCACCTACGACTACCCCGTGATCGTCAACCAGCGCTACATGATGCGGCCCTCGCCCATCCCCAAGTTCGACAACCCCAAGCTGGACCGCAGCCCGGCGCTGATGCTGTTCGGCGCGGGCCGCGAAAAGCGCGTCTATGCGGTGCCGCCCTACACCGCCGTCAAGAGCCTGGACTTTGCCGACCACCCCTTCACGGTGGAGTCGTGGTCCAACTGCTGCGCGCAGTGCGGCGCCACCGACAGCTACCTGGACGAGATCATCACCGACGACGCCGGCACGCGCCGGTTCGTGTGCTCGGATACCGAGTACTGCGCCGGCCGCCAGGCCGCGCAAGCCGTCGACACCGCTGCCGGAGGTGCGCAATGAGCGCCGCTCCGCTGCTGTCGGTGCGTAACCTCACGCGCACCTGGGACGGCCTGCACGGCTGCCATGACGTCAGTTTCGACCTCTATCCCGGCGAAGTGCTGTGCGTGGTGGGCGAGTCGGGCTCGGGCAAGAGCACGCTGCTGCAGGCGCTGTCGATGCAGGCGCCGGCGCAGCGCGGCACGGTCAGCTATGCCATGCGCGAGTCCGGCCCGACCGACCTGGCCACCCTGTCCAGCGCACGCCTGCGGCTGCTGGCGCGCACCGACTGGGGCTTCGTGCGCCAGCATGCGCGCGACGGCCTGCGCATGCAGGTCAGCGCCGGCGCCAATATCGCCGAACGGCTGATGGCCGTGGGCGAGCGCCACTACGGCAACCTGCGCGAAGTCGCCGGCAACTGGCTGGAAAAGATGGAGATCGACCTGGCGCGGCTGGACGATGTGCCCGGCACCTTTTCCGGCGGCATGCAGCAGCGGCTGCAGATCGCGCGCAACCTGGTCACGCATCCGCGCCTGGTGTTCATGGACGAGCCCACGGCGTCGCTCGACGTGTCGGTGCAGGCGCGGCTGCTGGACCTGCTGCGCCGCCTGGTGGCCGACCTGGACCTGGCCGCGGTGCTGGTTACGCACGACCTGGCGGTGGCCAGGCTGCTGGCGCACCGCACGCTGGTGATGCAGGGCGGGCGCGTGGTCGAGCAGGGCCTGACCGACCAGATCCTCGACGATCCCCAGCATCCGTACACGCAGTTGCTGGTTTCTTCCATCCTGCAAGGCTGAACACGATGCACGCAGAACAAGCACAGAAGCTGGTCGAGGTGCGCGGCCTCGGCAAGATGTTTACGTTGCACAACCAGGGCGGCATCCGCCTGCCGGTGTTGCGCGCGATCGATTTCGATGCCGCGCGCGGTGAATGCCTGGTCCTGTCCGGGCCGTCCGGCACCGGCAAGAGCACGCTGCTGCGCTGCCTGTACGGCAATTACCTTGCCACCGAAGGCAGCATCCGGCTGCGCGACACCAGCGCCGACGGCGCGCCGTGGGTCGAGCTGGGCCAGGCCAGCGAGCAGCGCGTGCTGCAGCTGCGCCGCGACGTAATCGGCTATGTCAGCCAGTTCCTGCGCGCGATCCCGCGCGTGGGCGCGCTCGACGTGGTGGCCGATCCGCTGCGGCAGCGCGGTGCCGACGAGGATGAGGCGCGCGCGCGCGCGGCCGAACTGCTGGCGCGGCTGAACCTGCCACGCCGGCTGTGGGACCTGCCGCCCGCCACCTTCTCGGGCGGCGAGCAGCAGCGCGTCAATATCGCGCGCGGCCTGATCGGCGGCCATCCGATCCTGCTGCTGGACGAGCCCACCGCCTCGCTGGACGCCGACAACCGTGCCGTGGTGGTCGCGCTGATCCGCGCAGCCCTGGCCGAGGGCCGCGCGCTGATCGGCATTTTCCACGACGAAGCCGTGCGCGATGCCGTGGCCACGCGCCTGCTGCCGCTGCACCCCGCTACCGCTACCACCACCGCCCCCGCCTGAACCGAACCGCCCCGAACGGAGCCAGACATGCCTGCGACCTACCTGACCCACGCCACCCTGGTGCTGCCCGACCGCGTGCTGCGCGACAGCGCGCTGCTGCTCGAGGATGGCCGCATCGCGGCGATCGAGCCGGCACCCGCGGCCGTGCCCGCGCACGCCACCGTGGTCGAACTGCATGGCCACACCGTGATGCCCGGCCTGGTGGACGTGCATTGCGACGCGATCGAGAAAGAGGTGGAGCCGCGCGCCAGCGTGCTGTTCCCGCTGGATTTCGCCGTGGCGCAGGTCGACCGCCGCAACGCCGCGGCCGGCATCACCACCCCCTATCACGCGCTGTCTTTCGCCGGCAACCAGTTCGGCGTGCGCAACGTCGACACCGCGGCCACGGTGGTGCGCACCATCGCCGCCTACCGGCAGCACAGCCTGGTCGACAACCGCGTCCATTGCCGCTACGAGGTCGCCGACGCGAGCGCCGTGCCGGTGCTGGAGGCGCTGATGGCCGAAGGCGTGGTCGACCTGCTCTCGGTGATGGACCACTCGCCCGGCCAGGGCCAGTTCAAGACCATGGACGCCTACCTGGCCTACATGATGGGCAACCACGGCATGAGCCGCGACGCGGCCACCGATGCAGCACGGCAGAAAGCCGCGGCGATGGAGGGCGCGCACGAGCGCGTCGACCGGCTGGTGGCCGTGGCGCACGCGCTGGGCATTCCCACCGCCAGCCACGACGACGATTCGCCGCAGCGCATCGCCGCCATGCACGCGCTGGGCGTGCGCATGAGCGAGTTCCCGATCAACCTGGAGACCGCGCAGGCCGCCTGCGCCCGTGCGCTGCCGACCATCCTGGGCGCGCCCAACGTGCTGCGCGGCAAGAGCCAGAGCGGATCGATGCGCGCCATCGATGCGATCCGGGCCGGCGCCGGCAGCATTCTGTGCTCGGACTACCAGCCCTCCACCCTGATCGCCGCCGCGTATGCCGCCGGACGCGAGGCCGGGCTGCCGCTGGACCAGGCGCTGGCGCTGGTCACCGCCCACCCCGCCGATGCCTGCCAGCTGGATGACCGCGGCTGCCTGGCGCCGGGCCTGCGCGCCGACGTGATCGCGGTTTCCGAGGTGGCGGGCCAGCCGATGGTCACGCACACGTGGTCGGGCGGGCGGCTGGTGTTTGCGGCAGGTTATCCGTCGCTGCGGCCCGCCGGCGATGCGGCCGTGCCGCGCCGGACGGCGCTGCGCGAGGTCGCGTGACGGGGCCGGGCGCGGCCATCGAGTCTGCCTCGTATTGCGAATCATTATCATTTGAGAATACAATGCGAGGCTGTTTGTCCGTGCCCGAGTTTTCCGCGCCATGCCCGCCGCCGAGCCTACGCTCAACGATGAAGTCCGCACGCTCTACCTAGACCATCACGGCTGGCTCCATGGCTGGCTGCGCCGGCGCCTGGCGAACGCGGGGCAAGCGGGGCACGCGGCCGACCTGGCGCACGACACCTTCGTGCGGCTGCTGGCGCGCGAGGCGCCGATCGCCGCGCGCGAGCCGCGCGCTTTCCTGGCCACGGTGGCACGCGGGCTGGTGGCGAACTTCCATCGTCGCCAGGCACTGGAGGCCGCCTACCAGCAAGCGCTGGCAGCGCTGCCCGAAGCCGAGGCCCCGGATCCGGAAACGCGTGCGCTGCTGCTCGAGACCCTGGCCGAGCTCGACCGCCGCCTGAACACCCTGCCCGCGGCGGTGCGCCGCGCCTTCTTGCTGTTCCAGCTCGACGGCATGCCGCAGGCCGCCATCGCCAGCGAACTGCGCGTGTCGGTGGCCACGGTGCAGCGCTATATCGTCAGGGCGCTGCACCAGTGCTGTTTTCCTGCCTGAGCTGCGCCGCATGTCGTTACCGGGCGCACCGCAACCTCCCATCGATGCCGCGATCACGTTGCGCGCGACGCAGTGGTGGCTGACGCTGCTGTCGCCCGACGCTTCGCCGGCGAGCCGCGAAGGCTGCGCGCGCTGGCGTGCCGAGCATCCCGACCATGAGCGCGCCTGGCAACACCTGCATGACTGCAGTGCCGCCATGGCAGTGATGCCGCGTGGCGTGGCGCGGGCCACGCTGGCAAGCCCGCCGCCACGCCGCGGCCGGCGCCGCGCCATCGCGCTGATGGCTGCCACCGTGGTTGCCGCCGGCGCCTGGCAATGGCAGCGCGGCGGTGCGCTGCTGGCATGGCGGGCCGACCATGCCACCGGCATCGGCGAACGCCGGCGCGTGACGCTGCAGGACGGCACCGGGATCGACCTGGATACCGACAGCGCCATCGCCGTGCACTACGGCGATGCCGAGCGCCGGGTCACGCTGCTGCGCGGCGCCATCGCCGTGGCAACAGGGACGGACGTGCTGGCCAGGCCGTTCCGGATCGGCACCGCGCAGGGAACGTTGCGCGCACTGGGCACCCGCTTCACCGTGCAACTGCACGACGATGCGACCGCCGTCGCGGTGCAGGCAGGCGCCGTCGAAATTCGCCCGGCCGATCCGGCCGCGGTGCCGCGCGTGCTCCAGGCCGGCGAGCGCACGCGCTTCAGCCGCGAAGCGATCGATCCGCCCGAGGCCAGCGACGTTGCCGATACCGCCTGGACCCAAGGCATGCTGGCTGTGCACGACATGCGCCTGGACCGCTTCCTGGCGCAGCTGGCGCGCTACCGCCATGGCCGTCTCGGCTGCAACGGCGATGCGGCCGGCCTGCGCGTGTCGGGCATCTTCCCGCTGGACGACACCGACCGGGTGCTCGATGCCCTGCCCCACCTGCTGCCCGTCAGCGTCGAGCGCTGGACGCGCTACTGGGTCAGCGTGCGGCGCAGGGCGTGAGTCCACCGAACATCTATCAGCCGGCATCGCCAATAGAAAATTTTGTTGCGCGGGACTGAGGGGTTTGCCTGTTTCAAGTGGCCTGACAGAGGAAAGGCTGATTTCCGGCCGCATTCTGAAAGGACTGTTTCATGGGCAAGCTTCATCTGCCAACCCCGCCCGCCGGCACACGCCGGCCCGCTGCCCTGCGCATCCGGCGCAGCGTGCTCGCCGTTGGGCAGGCGCTGGCCTTGTCGGCCGCCACCTGGCCCCTCGCTGCAGTGGCCGCGGAACCCGTGCCGGCGCCCGGTGCCGCGGCGCGCGGCTACGCGATCCCGGCCGGCGCGCTGCAGCCGGCGCTGACGCGCTTCGGCCTGGAATCGGGCGTACTGGTGTCCTACGACGCAGCCGACCTCGCCGAGCGTCGCACCGAGGGGCTGCAGGGCCGCTACGCGCCTGACGAGGCGCTGGCCACGCTGCTGCGCAATACCGGCCTGCACGCGGTGCGCGTGCCCAACGGCTTTGCCGTCAAAGCCTTGCGCGCCGCCGCCCCGGAAGCCAACGGCGCCACCCTGCCGGCGGTGACCGTGAGCGCCGCCCGCCACGACGCCGAAGCGCTGACGCCCGCCTACGCGGGCGGCCAGGTGGCGCGCGGCGCAAGGCTGGGGTTTCTGGGCAATGCCGATGCCATGGACTCGCCCTACAGCAGCGCCGCCTATACCGCGCAGGCCATCGCAGACCAGCAGGCCCACACCATCGGCGACGTGCTGGCCAACGACCCGACGGTGCGCTTCACCACCTCGGCCGGACACCTGTACGAGAACTACACCGTGCGCGGTTTCGATATTTCGTCCAGCGACCTCGCACTGAATGGCATGTACGGGCTGGCGCCCTACGGGCATGCGCCCACGGAGTTCGTCGAGCGGGTCGAACTGCTGCGCGGCCCCACCGCCATGCTGACCGGCATGGCCCCGAGCGGCGCAGTCGGCGGCGTCATCAACCTGGTGCCCAAGCGCGCCGCGGACACGCCGCTGACGCGGCTCTCGGCCAACTACCTTTCCGAAGGCCATGCCGGCGCCAGCGTCGATATCGGGCGCCGCTTCGGTCCGGACAATGCGTTCGGCGTGCGCGTCAACGGCGCCTATGGCAATGGCCGCACCGGCATCGACGGGCAATCCAAACGCCGCGCCCTGGCTGCGGTGGCGCTGGACTATGCCGGCGAGCGCGTGCGCGCCTCGCTCGATGCCTACACCGATGAAGAGGAAGTGCGCAACGGCAGCGCCTGGATGGCCTCGTTCGCCAGCACCGTGCCGGCGCCGCCCAGGGCGGGCACCAATATCCTGCCCGGCACGCATGGCCGGCTCGACAACAACGCCATCGTCGCGCGCGGCGAGGTCGACCTCGCGCGCGACTGGACCGCGTACGCCGGCCTGGGCTCGTTGCACTACAAGTACAGCGGCTTTATCAACGGCACGCGCGCCAACAATGTCCGGCCCAACGGCGACTACACCGGCATCACCTACAACCAGAAGGGCTACACCGATACGGTCTCGGCCGAGGCCGGCGTGCGCGGCTCCGTGCGTACCGGCCCGGTGGAGCACCGCCTGGTGCTGGGCTACACCTACCTGGGCCTGCGCAGCGGCACGGTCAACGTGGCCAGCCGGTCGTTCCTGTCCAACATCTACGCACCGGTGACGCCGATCCTGGCGCCATCGCCGGGCAACGTGCCCCAGACCGCCGACACCACGCTGACCAGCCTGGCGCTGGCCGACACGCTCGCCTTCGCCGACGACAAGGTGCAGCTGACGCTGGGCCTGCGCCACCAGCGCGTGCAGGCGCAAAGCTTCAGCGCGACCACGGGCGCACGCACCGCGGATTACGACGAAAGCGCGGTCACGCCCTCGGTGGGCCTGGTGCTCAAGCCATGGGGAGCGCAGCTGGCGCTCTACGGCAACTACGTCGAAGGGCTGAGCCAGGGCGACACCGTGACCGACGTCACTGCCCGCAACTACCAGCAGGTGTTCGCGCCCTACAAGACCCGCCAGGGCGAGCTGGGCGTGAAGTGGGACAGCGGGCGGCTGACGCAGACCCTCAGCGTGTTCCAGATCACGCGCCCCACTCTGATCAAGGATGGCGCCACCAATACCTATGGCCCGGACGGCGAGCGCCGGCACCGCGGCGTGGAATGGAACGTCTATGGCGAGGCCAGCCGCGGCGTGCGTGTGCTGGGCGGCATTGCCTATACCCGCGCCGTGCTGACCCATACGGCCAGCGGCGCCTATGACGGCAACACCGCGTTCGGCAGTCCCACCTGGTCCGGCAACCTTGGCGCGGAGTGGGACCTGCCCTGGCTGCCGGGCCTGACCGTCAGCGGCCGCGTGACCTACACCGGCTCGCAGTACGTCAACACCGCCAACACGCAGAAGATCGACAGCTGGACCCGCTACGACATCGGCGCGCGCTACGTGACCAAGATCCAGGGCAAGCGCGTGGGCTTCTACGCCAGCGTCGAGAACCTGTTCAACCAGAGCTACTGGGCGGGCTCGTTCAACGACGGCTACGTCACGCAGAACGCGCCGCGCCTGTTCAAGTTCACAACCTCGGTGGATTTCTGATGCGCTTTCCTGTCCTGATCCGGCGCCGCGCCGCGTGGCTGTCGGCGTCCCTGATGCTGTCGCTTGCCGCCATCGCCACGCCGGCTGCCGCATCCGATCCAACCCTGGCCGTCGGCCAGCCAGCGCACGGCACCTGGCAACCCGGCGCGCCGCTGCACTACACGCTGTCGCTGCAGGCCGGCGACGTGGTGCGCGGCGTGCTCGACGGACCGGCGGCGACGCTCGACCTTGCCGATCCCGGCGGCAAGCCGCTGCGCCGGCTGCTGGGGCCGACCACGCTGTCGCGCGGCTTCCTGTTCGTGGCCCCCGGCAGCGGCGCGTACCGGCTGACGGTCAGCGGCGACCAGGCCGACGTGCCCGGCGCGGTCGGCGGACGGCCCTTGCCCGGCGCGCCTTACGTGCTGCGCATCGACGAGATCGTGCCGCGGGCCGCGCAGCACGAGCCCGCCGACCTGCCCGACAGCCCCACCCTGCGCGCGCTGGCGCAGGCCCTGGCCAGCGGCGGCAACACCAACGCCTTCTGGCAGGACATGGCCCGGCGCGGCACGCCGCTGGTAGAGCCTTTGCCGCCCACGCCGGGCAGCGGGCAGGAAGCGATGGTGCGCGTGACCTTCCTGTGGCGCGGCGCACGCGACAATGTGCGCCTGCTCGGCAGCCCCGCCGGCGACCACGACCCGCTGCTGCGCCTGGGCGACAGCGACGTCTGGTACCGCAGCTACCGCGTGCCGGCCGCCACCCGCATGAGCTACCAGCTGGCGCCGGACGTGCCCGTGCTCGACCAGCCGGCCGCGCAGCGCCGGCGCGCCATCCTGGCCACGGTGCAGCGCGATCCGCTCAACCCGCGCACCTTCCCGGACCATGGCGCGGATCCGTTCCAGCTCAAGTCCGTGCTGGAGCTGCCGGCCGCGCCGCCACAGCCGTGGCTGGCGCCGCGCGCGGGGGTGCCCGCCGGCACGGTCACGCCCTACCGCATCGACAGCCGCATCCTGGGCGAGGCGCGCGACATCTACGTGTACCGCCCGGCCCGTGCCAGGCCCACGGCCACGCTGGTGCTGTTCGACGCCCACGCCTACCTGTCGCTGGTGCCCACGCCGACCCTGCTCGACAACCTGATCGACGCCGGCCTGCTGCCGCCCGTCGCCGCGCTGATCGTGGCCAATCCGAGCGCCGCGGCGCGCGCCGGCCAACTGCCGCCCAACCCGGCCTTCGCCGACTTCCTCGCCAACGAGCTGATGCCCTGGGCCGCCACGCTTGGCCTGGACGCGCCGGCCGACCGCACCGTGGTCGCCGGTTCCAGCTACGGCGGGCTGGCGGCGGCCTATGCGGGCCTGCGGCATCCGCAGCGTTTCGGCCTGGTGCTGAGCCAGTCCGGCTCATTCTGGTGGGGTCCCGGCGGCGCGCCCGACCAGCCGCCACGGCAGCCGCAATGGCTGATCCGCGAATACGCCGCCAGCCCGCGGCTGCCGCTGCGCTTCTACCTGGAGGCCGGGCGTTTCGAAGAGGGCCGCGGCGCCGTCAACATCCTGACCACCACCCGGCACATGCGCGATGTGCTGGCCGCCAAGGGCTACCCGGTGGTGCATGCCGAGCATGCCAGCGGGCACGACTACCTGCAGTGGCGCGGCACGCTGGCATGCGGGCTGATCGCGCTGCTGGGCCGGCCGGAACGCGTCGACGCGGAAGTGGCCAGCGCCTGCCCGGCGCTGCGCCCGGATGCATCGGGCGCCGCGGTCACGCCGCGGGGTTGAACCCCAGCGCCGCGCTTACCGTGCGCGCCTCGCGCCGCACGGCGCTGCCGATGGGCCCGTCGATGGCGGGGTCGAAGCCGCCGGTGGCGCCCAGCGCGGTCAGCACCGCGCAGACCCGGCCGGTGTAGTCGCGCACCGGCGCGGCCACCGCGCTGATGCCGGTCAGGTTGGTGTCGCGCACCCAGGCGCAGTCGTCGGCCTGCACCGCGCGGCGCAACGCGCCGATCGGATCCCCGGCATCGAGCTGCGCCAGCCGCGCCGGGCTGGCGGCCGCAAGCTCATCCCTGGCCTGCGCCTGTACGCCCTTCTCATCGAGCAAGCCCAGGAACACGCGCCCGGTGGCGGACCACAGCAGCGGCATCACCGAGCCCGCGCGCACGTTCACCGTCACCGGCAGGCCCGGTTCCTCGAAGCGCATGATGGTCGGGCCCTTGTTGCCCATCACCGCGACGAAGCAGGTCACCTCCAGGGTTTCGCGCAGGCGCACCAGCGAGGCCTCGGCCAGCCGGATCGGGTCGGCCTGGCGCATCGCCGCCATGCCGATCTGCAGCGCCTCGAAGCCAAGGTGGTATTGCTGCGTGCCGGGTTCCTGCGCCACCAGGTCTTCTTCCAGCAGGCTGACCAGGTAGCGGTGCACCTTGGCCGGGCTTTCGTCGATATGCGCGGCCAGCGCGGTCAGGCTGGCGCGCCCGCCCAGGCGCGCCAGGCCTTTCAGGACGGCCATGCCGGTGACGGCCGACTGCACGCGCTGGCGCCGTTCGCGCGGGCGGGTCGTGGCGGTTTCGATGACGGGTTCAGGGGCTTTGGATTGGGGCATGGCGGGACGGAGCTACGCGACTTGTGCGGTGTTCACGGCGACAGCGGACGATGCCACACCGTGACAGTGGGCCAGTTCAAGGTTAACCCGCATTCAATCGTTACGCAATGCGTATATGATTTACGCAAACAGAAAACGCCGGGCCAGGACCCGGCCCATCCTTCAGGAGACAAAAACCCATGCCCCGCCCCCGCCTTGCCCCTGCCGTGCGCCTGGTTATCGGCGCGCTGACCGTGCCGATGCTGTTCGCGAGCGCCGCCCACGCCGCCGATCCCTATCCCGCCAAGCCGATCCGCTGGATCGTCCCGTACGCCGCCGGCGGTGGCTCCGACTTCCTGGCGCGCACCATCGGCCAGGGCCTGTCGGCCAAGGTCGGCCAACCGGTGGTGGTGGACAACAAGCCTGGCGGCAATACCGCCATCGGCGCCACCGAGACCGCGCGCGCGGCGGCTGACGGCTATACCGTGCTGTCGGCCGACAACGGCACGCTGGTGTTCAATCCGGTGCTGTACAAGTCGCTGTCCTACCATCCCGGCAAGGACCTGGCACCGGTGACGCTGCTGGGCCGGTTCCCGATGATCCTGGTGGTGGGCACCGCCAGCCCCGCCAAGACGGCCAAGGATTTCATCACACAGGCCAAGGCCACGCAGGGCGGCATCAACTACGGCTCGGCCGGCGCGGGCAGCCCGCACCACCTGGCGATGGAACTGCTGAAGGTGGAGGCCGGCCTGTCGATGACGCATGCCCCGTATCGCGGCGCCGCGCCGGCGCTGTCCGACGTTGCCGCCGGCCAGGTCGCCGCGATGATGGTGGACTACGCCGCCGGCGCCGGCTTCATCAAGGGCGGCAAGGTGCGCCCGCTGGCCGTGGCCAATGCCACCCGCCTGCCGCAGCTGCCCGACGTGCCGACCTTTGCCGAGCTGGGCTACGCGCGCGTCGAAGCCGCCGCGCTGGTGGGCATGGTGGTGCCGGCCGGCACGCCGCCGGAGGTGATCAACACATTGAACAAGGACGTGGTCGCGGCCATCCGCGAGCCGGCGGTCAACAAGCGGCTGGTGGACTTTGGCGTCGAGCCCGTCGGCAACACGCCGGCACAGTTCAGCGAATTGCTGCGCAGCGAATCCGGCCGCTGGACCAAGCTGATCCGCGACCTGAAGATCACGCTGGACAACTGAGTCTGGCCGCAACACCGCTGCCCGTCCGGCGCGCCGGACGGCAGCGCTTTTTGCCAGGCATCGATGCCTGCCAGGAGTACCCAGCATGACCCTCCCCTCCCCCGGCGCCGCGCGCGGCTGCCCGATCGACCACAGCACCTTCACCGCGCCCAACGGCTGCCCGGTCAGCCACAACGCGGCGCAGTTCGACCCCTTCGGCGACGGCTACCAGCAGGACCCGCCCGAATACGTGCGCTGGTCGCGCGCGCAGGAGCCGGTGTTCTACAGCCCGCAGCTGGGCTACTGGGTGGTCACGCGCTACGACGACATCAAGGCGATCTTCCGCGACAACCTGACCTTCAGCCCGTCGATCGCGCTGGAGAAGATCACGCCTACCGGCGACGAGGCCAACGCGGTGCTGGCCAGCTACGGCTACGCCATGAACCGCACGCTGGTGAACGAGGACGAGCCCGCCCACATGCCGCGCCGGCGCGCGCTGATGGCGCCGTTCACGCCCGCCGAACTGGCGCACCACGAGCCGCTGGTGCGGCGCCTGACGCGCGAGTATGTCGACCGCTTTATCGACGACGGCCGCGCCGACCTGGTCGACCAGATGCTGTGGGAAGTCCCGCTGACGGTGGCGCTGCATTTCCTGGGCGTTCCCGAAGAGGACATGGACCTGCTGCGCCAGTACTCCATCGCCCATACCGTCAACACCTGGGGCCGGCCGAAGCCGGAGGAACAGGTGGCGGTGGCGCACGCGGTCGGCAACTTCTGGCAGCTGGCCGGCCGCATCCTGGACAAGATGCGCGAAGACCCGTCCGGCCCCGGCTGGATGCAGTACGGCCTGCGCAAGCAGCGCGAACTGCCCGAGGTAGTGACCGACTCCTACCTGCATTCGATGATGATGGCCGGCATCGTCGCCGCGCACGAGACCACCGCCAACGCCTCGGCCAACGCCATCAAGCTGTTGCTGCAGCATCCGCACGCCTGGCGCGAGCTCTGCGAAGACCCGGCGCTGATTCCCAATGCGGTCGAAGAATGCCTGCGCCACAACGGCTCGGTGGCGGCGTGGCGACGGCTGGTCACGCGCGACACCGAGGTTGGCGGCATCCGCCTGCCGGCGGGCAGCAAGCTGCTGATCGTGACTTCGTCGGCCAACCATGACGAGCGCCATTTCGCCGATGCCGACCTGTTCGACATCCGCCGCGACAACGCCAGCGAGCAGCTGACCTTCGGCTACGGCTCGCACCAGTGCATGGGCAAGAACCTGGCGCGCATGGAAATGCAGGTCTTCCTGGAAGAGCTGACGCGCCGGCTGCCGCATATGCGCCTGGCCGAACAGACCTTCACCTATGTGCCCAACACCTCGTTCCGCGGGCCGGAGCACCTGCTGGTGGAATGGGATCCCGCGCAGAATCCCGAGCGCCGCGACCCCACCCTGCTGGCGGTGCGCCAGCCGGTGCGCATCGGCGAGCCGTCGGCGCATACCATCGCCCGCACGGTGGTGGTCGAGCGCGCCACGCCCGCCGCCGACGACGTGCTCCGGCTGCGGCTGGTGGCGCCCGACGGCAAGCCGCTGCCGCGCTGGGCGCCGGGCTCGCATATCGACGTGGAATGCGGCGACACCGGGCTGTCGCGCCAGTATTCGCTGTGCGGCGATCCGGACGACGCGGCGGCGCTCGAGATCGCGGTGCTGCGCGATCCTGCCAGCCGCGGCGGCTCTGCCTGGCTCCATGGCAGCGTCAGGGCCGGCGACCGCCTGCGCATCCGTGGGCCGCGCAACCATTTCCGCTTCGATGAACAGTGCCGGCGGGCCATCTTCATTGCCGGCGGCATCGGCGTCACGCCCGTGAGCGCGATGGCGCGGCGCGCCCGCGCGCTCGGCATCGACTACGACTTCCACTATTGCGGGCGCTCGCGCCGGGCCATGGCCATGCTGGACGAACTGCAGTCGCTGCACGGCGCGCGCCTGCACGTCCATGCCAGCGACGAAGGCGGGCGTGCCGACTTGGGCAAGCTGCTGGGGCAGCCTGACGCGCACACCCAGGTCTATGCCTGCGGGCCGCAGCGCCTGCTGGATGCGCTGGCCGAATGCTGCGCGGCGTGGCCGGCGGACGCGCTGCGCGTCGAGCATTTCGTCTCGCGGCTGGGCACGCTGGATGCTTCGAAAGAGCAGCCCTTTACCGTGGAGCTGAAGGACTCCGGCCTGGTGCTGGAAGTGCCGGCGGGGCAGACCCTGCTGGGCGCGCTGCGCGGCGCCAATATCGACGTGCAGAGCGACTGCGAGGAAGGCCTGTGCGGATCGTGCGAAGTGCGCGTGCTGGCCGGCCAGGTCGACCACCGCGACGTGGTGCTGACGCGCGCCGAGCGCGACGCCAACCACCGCATGATGGCGTGCTGCTCGCGCGCCTGCGGCGGCGGCCGGCTGGTGCTGGAGCTCTGAACACGCGGGCACGGCAAGCGCGCTGTTGCAACGTAGGACAAAGCCTGACAACGGCCGCAAGGACACAGGACTAAAGTAGCAGCGCAACCGCCGCCCCCGTTCTGTCTGCCTCATGCCCCCTGACCCCGCCGCCGTCCACGTCGTTCCCGATCCCGCTCTCTGCCGCTGGCATCGCCCCGCCATCCACCTGTCGTTGCTGGCTGCGACACTTGCTCTTTCCGCCACACCAGCCGCCACGCCAGCCGCGACCGTGGCCGCGCCGCAGCTGTCGGAGCTCGCCACGCTGTTGCTTGGCACCGTGCGCGGCAAGCCGACCGGCATGCACGGGGTCACGCGCCTGACCACTGGCGATGCCGACCGGCAACTGCGCCTGGCCTGCCAGGAGCTGATGCGCGCGGGCCCGGTAAATCTCGACGACACCACGCGCTTCGACGGTTGCGTGGCGCGGCCCGGCAAGATCGTCGACTTTCACCTGAAAGTCTCCGGCATCGATGCCAGCCGCGACGACACCCGTGATTTCATGGCGACGGCCAAGCCGATCCTGGAGCGCGGCATCTGCCGCAACCCGGATGTGCCGGTGCTGGGCAAGCTGGGGATCCGGCTGCGCTATCACTATGCGGCCGGACAGAAACCGCTGGTGCTGCTCGACATCCCGCCCGAGCAGTGCCGCGGCAAATAGGGCGACGGGCTCAGCCCGCGCGCCCCTCAGCCCGTTCGCCCGCTCGCCCGTTCCCCAGCACCTCTTCGCACACCGCCAGCCACGCCCGCGCCGCGTGCGACAGGTAGCGCCCCGGCGACCAGATATGGGCCATGGTCCAGTCCACCGCGGGTTCGGTCAGGCGCGCCATGGCCAGCGTGTCCTGCGCCTGCAGGCGCTCGGCCAGCGGCTGGGGCAGGAAGGTGGTGCCCAGCCCCGCCGCCGCCATCGACGCCAGGAAGTCCCAGTGCCCGCTGCGCGCCACCACGCGCGGCTCGATGCGGGCTTCGACAAAGGCCTGGCGCAGCTTGCGCGTCAGCGAGAAATCCTCGGTCAGCATCACCAGCGGCTCGTCGCGCAGCGCCGCCAGCGACACGGTGCCCCCGCGCGCCCAGGCCGCCTTGCGCGGCCCCACCGCCCAGATCGGATAGCGGCCGAACTGGCGCGTCTCCAGCGCCAGGCCGCTGTCGCCCGGCAGCACGGTCGCTCCCACCTCCAGCTCGCCGCTGGCCACCAGTTGCTCCACCACCTGCCCGCCGTGCTCGTCCAGCGTCAGTGACAGGTTGGGATAGCGCTGCCGGAACGCGCTGACCGCCGGGGAGAAGAACAGGTTGACCATCGGCGGGATGCCGACCGTCAGCTGCCCCCGCCCCAGCGAGGACAGGTCGGCGACCTCCAGCGTCAGCCGGTGCACCACGCCCAGCGCCTCCTGGCCGCGCTCGTAGACAACGCGGCCGACGTCGGTCAGGCGCACGCTCTTGCCTTCGCGGATCAGCAGCGGCTGGCCGACTTCATCCTCGAGCTGGCGGACCATCTTGCTGATGGTCGACTGGGTCACGAACAGCGACGAAGCGGCCTGGGTAAAGCTGCGCAGCCGCGCGGTCTCGACGAAATAGCGCAGCGCGCGGATATCGATGGGCATGTTGGCGTGGAGGGCGGACGCGCCGCCCATGAATATCGCGAATGGAAAAGCCAATATTAAATCATGAATGGAATGCGAGAGGTGCAGCTACACTTCGCTCCCAACATGCCGTCCCTGCCCAAACCGCGTCCCCAATGAAGCGCGGAGCGGCAGGTGGCGGCAAGCGCCCCCAACCTTCCCCTTCAAGACCCTGCTCCATGGCTAGCTGGCCGAATGCACGACAGTGGCTGTTCTCGCTGAAGGCATTCGCCGCCGCGATGCTCGCGCTCTACATCGCGCTGGCGCTGGGACTGGCGCGGCCGTACTGGGCCATGGCAACGGTGTACTTCGTCTCGCATCCGCTCACCGGCGCGACCCGCTCCAAGGCGGCGTATCGCGTTGCCGGCACGGTGCTGGGCGCCACCGCCGCGGTGGCGACGGTGCCGCAACTGGTCAACATGCCGATCGTGCTGATGGGCGCGATCGCGCTGTGGATCAGCGTGCTGGTGTACCTGTCGCTGCTGCAGCGCACGCCGCGCAGCTATGTGTGCCTGCTGGCGGCCTACACGTTGCCGATCGTGGCCTTGCCGGCGGTCAGCCAGCCGGCGCAGATCTTCGACATCGCCGTGGCACGGATCGAGGAGATCGTGATCGGCATCGTCTGCGCCGGGCTGGTGGGCTCGGTGGTGTTTCCGGCCAAGGTCGCGCCGGCGCTGCGCGCGCGTGCCGATACATGGCTGTCCGATGCCGCGGCCTGGGCCTCGGACATCCTTGCTGGCAGTCCGCGCGCCGACCACAGCCGCCACCGGCTGGCCGCCGACATCCTGCAGCTGGACCAGCTGATCAGCCAGCTGGCCTACGACACCGAAGGCGGCCACACGCTGCGCCACGCGCGCGCGCTGCGCGGGCGCATGACCATGCTGATGCCGCTGCTGTCGTCGCTGGACAGCGTGCTGCAGGCGCTGCGCTGCCATGCCGCCGGCATCCCTGCTGACCTGCGCGAGGCGCTGGCGGCGACGGCTGCATGGCTTGCCGGCGATGCTGCCACGGCGCCTGCCGCTGCCCCCGAAGGCTGGCGGATGCTGTCCGGACCTGACGCGAGCGGCTGGCATGATCGCCTTGCCGCCACGGCGGCCGACCAGCTGCAGCGCCTGTGCGCCCTGTACGGCGAATGCCGCGCGCTGCAGCAAGGCATCGGCGACCACCGCACCGGCACGCCGCTGCCACGCGGCGAACCGGCTGCGGAAGCTGCCGGCCATCACCATGACCACGGCATGCTGCTGTTCGGCGCGGTGTCCAGCGGGCTGGCGGTGTTCTGCGCCGGGCTGTTGTGGATCTTCTCGGGCTGGGAGGACGGCGCCAGCGCGGTGGTGGTGGCCTCGATCGCGAGCTGCTTCTTTGCCGCGGTCGACGAGCCGCGACGCATGGCCGGGGCCTTCGTGCGCTGGAGCGCGATCTGCCTGCTGATTTCGTCCGGCTACCTGTTCCTGGTGGTGCCGCATGCGCACACCTTCGAAGCGCTGGCCGCGCTGCTGGCGCTGCCCTATCTCGGCATCGGCCTGCTGATTTCGCGGCCGGGGTTCCAGCTGATCGCGATGCTGCTATCGGTCAACACCGCCGCGTTCGCCAACGTGCAGGCCGTGTTCGACGCGGATTTCCTCGCCATCTTCAATACCTGCCTGGCCAGCGCGGCGGCCATGGTGTTCGCGCCGCTGTGGTCGGTGGCGGCACGCCCGTTCGGCGCGCGCGCGGCGGCACGGCGACTGGTGCGCGCCAGCTGGAACGACCTGGCGCGGGCCGCCACGCTGCGCGCCACCGACGGCGATGCGCGGCTGGGCGCGCGCATGCTGGACCGGCTGGGCCAACTGGTGCCGCGCCTGGGCGCGGCCGGCGATCCCTTGTCCGCGGACGGCTTCCATGCGCTGCAGGTCGGCTATTGCGCGCTGGCGCTGCACAAGGCGCTGCCGGACTTGCCGCCGCCGGCGCGCAAGCCGGTGCGCCGCGTGCTGGCCGCGGTGGCGCGGCATTTCCGCGCGCAACTGCGTGCGGGGCGGCGCGTACCGGTAGCGGCGGGCCTGGCCGCCGCCGTGGGCGAGGCCATGGCCGCGGTGGCGGCCAGCGGCCGCGCCCAGCGCGGCACGCTGGGCGCGCTGGTGGTGCTGCAGGTCACGCTGCTTCCGCTTCCCGCCATGACCTTGTCCCGCTGATCCCACCTTCTTCGCTGCGCCCCATGCTTAGTGAAATCGACCTCTACGGCGTGTTCGTGCCCGGCGTGCTGGTGCTGGCCGTGCTGGCCTTTGCGGTGGCCACGGCAATCCGCATGGCGCTGGCCGCGCTGGGCTGCTACCGCCATATCTGGCACCGCTCGCTGTTCAATCTTTCCCTCTATGTGATCGTCCTGGGCGCCGTCGCTGCCGTTTTTGCCGCGGTGCCCGGACTGCCGTCATGACCTTCCGACTCCGCTCCTTGCTTCCCGTGCTGCCGACGCTGCTGGCCGCCATCGCCGCGCTGCTGGTGCTGCGCCACCTGTGGGACTACTACACCGCCGCGCCCTGGACCCGCGACGGCCACGTGCGTGCCGACATCGTCCAGGTGGCGCCCGACGTATCGGGGCTGGTCACGCGCGTGCTGGCGCGCGACAACCAGTACGTCCGGGCCGGCGAAGTCCTGTTCGAGATCGACCGCGACCGCTACGCGCTCGCCCTGGAACAGGCGCTGGCGACGCTGGCGACCCAGCGTGCCGCGCTCGCGCAGGCGCGGCGCGAAGCCGCGCGCAACCGCAGCCTGGACGGCGTGGTTGCCGCCGAAGTCGCCGAGCAAGGGCGCGCGCGCGTGGAGCAAGGCCAGGCCGCGCTGGCGCAGGCCGAAGCCGCGCTGCGGCTGGCCCGGCTGAACCTGCAACGCACCAGCGTGCGCAGCCCGGTCGCGGGTTACTTGAACGACCGGCTGCCGCGGCTGGGCGACTACGTGTCGACCGGGCGACCGGTGCTGTCGATGGTCGATGCCGGCTCCTTCCACGTCGAAGGCTATTTCGAGGAAACCAGGCTGCACCGCATCCATATCGGCAGCCCGGTCGACGTGCATATCATGGGCGAGCCCCGCCACTTGCGCGGCCACGTGGACAGCATCGCCGCCGGCATCGAGGATCGCGACCGCAGCGCGGGTTCCAACCTGCTGCCCAACGTCAATCCCACCTTCAACTGGGTGCGGCTGGCGCAGCGCGTGCCGGTGCGCATCGTGCTGGAAGACGTGCCGGGCGACGTGCGCCTGGTCTCGGGGCGCACCGCCACCGTGGCGGTGCGCGAGCCAGCCGCAGACCAGGGCGCCGCGCGCGGCCCGGGGCCGCGATCATGAGGCCGCGCCGCGCCTGGGTGGCATGCCTGATTGCGTGCCTGATTGCGTGCCTGAGTGCCTGCACGACGGTGGGACCGGACTATCGCGTGCCCGACCACGCGGCGGTACGCGCTACCGCGGCCAATGGCCCGCTGCAAGGTGCACAAGCGCCGGACGTGGCGATCGCGCCCGTGCCCGACGACTGGTGGCGCCTCTATGACGACGAACGGCTCGACCGGCTGGTGACGAAGGCGCTGGCGGCAAACACCGACATCCGCGCCGCCGGCGCCAACCTGCGCCGCGCGCTGGCGCTGCTGCACGAAGTGGAGGCCGAAAACCTGCCCCAGGGCAGCGCCGGCGCCGGCGTGTCGCGCGCGCAGCTGTCGGGGGAGAGCTTTTTGCAGCAGGCCCAGCCGCCGGTGTTCAACCTGGGCGACGTGGGCCTGGGCGCGTCCTACCTGATCGACTTCTTCGGGCAGCTGGCGCGCGCCGACGAGGCTGCGCTTGCGGACGCGCAGGCCAGCGAGGCGACGCTGGACATGGTGCGCGTCACCGTCGCTGCGCAGACCGTACGCGCCTACGTGCAAGGCTGCGCCGCCACGCATGACCTGCACGCCGCCACGCAGCAGCTGGCGGTGCAGCAGCGCACGCTGGGTGCCACCCGCCGCCTGCTCGCCGCGGGCCGCGCCGGGCCCGCCGAGGTGGCGCGCGAACTTGCCCGCAGCGAAGCACTGCGCGCGGCGCTGCCGCCGCTGCAGGCCGCACGCAGCGCCGCGCGCTACCGGCTGGCGCTGCTGCTGGGCCAACCGCCAGGCGTGCTGCCGGAGGCCGGGGCAGCCTGCGATGCCGAGCCCGCGCTGCGCGCACCGCTGCCGGTCGGCGATGGCGCCGCGCTGCTGCGACGGCGCCCCGACGTGCGCAAGGCCGAACGCGAACTAGCCGCCGCCACCGCGCGCATCGGCGTGGCTACGGCCGACCTGTATCCGTCGGTCCGCATCGGCGCCAGCGCCGGACTGACCGGCGTGCTGAGCCATCTTGGCAGCGGATCCACGGCGCGCTGGAGCGTGGGGCCGCTGCTGAGCTGGACCTGGCCCACCAATGGCGTGCGGCACCGCATCCACGGCCTGGAAGCCGCCGCGGATGCCGCGCTGGCGCGCTTCGACGGCGTGGTGCTGCGCGCGCTGCAGGAAACCGAGACCGCGCTGTCGGTCTACACGCGCGAACTGGAACGCCACGCGGCCCTGCTTGCCGCCAGCGAGCAGGCCGCGCAAGCCGCGCGGCAGCAGCGCCGGCTGTGGGAGGCGGGGCGCCTGCCCTACCTGGCGCATCTCGATGCCGAGCGCGACCTCGCCGCCGCGCAGGCCGCGCTGGCGACCTGCGCGGGCCAGGTAGCCGCGCGCCAGGTGGACCTGTTCCTGGCCCTCGGGGGCGGCTGGCAGAGCGCGCGCAATCTGGCTGCCGTGCCCGCATCGATCGATGAAAAAAACGACTGAAATCCTGACTGTTAAATCATCACGGGAATAGCCCGGCGTGGCTACACTTCGTCCCGTGCCGGGCAAACAACCATGCGCGGCACCGCCCACAAGGCGAATCCGGACGGCGCAGGCAGCAAACCCGCCAGCCTGCGCGGCCCCTTGCGGGCCAGCCGCCCCCTTACCCCTAATAACAGCAGACATGCATAAAAACGCTCTCAAAGCCCTTCTTGCCACGACTCTCTCCCTCGCAGCAATCAGCGCCGCCACCCCCGCGATGGCACAAGGCCTGAACGATCGCGGCGTTGCCGGTGACCGCTACGGCTACGCCCTGCACAACGGCAAGCGTGATCCTTTCACCGACGGCGCGCGTGTCAACGACCAGCGCGATCCCTTCACCGATGGCGCGCGCGTCAATGACCAGCGTGATCCGTTTACCGACGGTGCCAACCGCGCCACCGGCCTGGAAGTTGCTGGCATGGATCGCAGCGGTGTGTCGGAGACCCCCTCTCATCGCGGCGCGCGCGCGTCCACCGCGGCCTGATCTGGCGGCGAAACCACGCTGCGTGCTACTGATGCGCGCGCTCCGGTGCTAGATTGAGAAGGCGTGCCGCCGCCCGGCGTCGGCGCGCCTGACAAGCCACCCCACCAGACGCGAGGAGCCGCGCATGTCCCTTCCCCATCTTGCTTCAGGACAGATCGCCAGCGTGCTGCCCCTGGGCGCGCGGCTGGACCAGACCGCCACCCAGGCCCTGTTCAAGGAAGGCCCCCTCGAAGTCATGCGGCTGGTGCTGAAGGCCGGCAAGCATGTGCCCCCGCATGCGGTCGACGGACCCATGACCGTGCAATGCCTCGAAGGCGAGGTGCGCGTGCGCGTGGACGGCTCCGAACGCCAGCTGCACCAGGGCGACCTGCTGTACCTGGGGCCTTGCGTGCGCTACGACGTGACGGCGGTGTCGGATGCCTCGGTGCTGGTGACGATGGTGTTGCCCGCAAGCCTCTGAGCTTTTCTAAGCCTCGACTGGCTGCCAGCGCGCGCTCGCCGCCACGAAGGCGTCGATCAGCGCCGCGACCGGCGCGCGGCGCAGCGCCGCTTCACGCACCAGCACGCCCACCTCGCGATAGAGCGGCCCGCCCGGCAGCGGCACCTGCACCACGCCGGCGGCCTCGCGCAGCGGCACCAGCTCGGCCGGAATGATGGCGCAGCCCAGGCCCGCCGCCACCATCTGCAGGATCACCGCCGGCTCGTCCAGTTCCATCCCCTCCCTGACCCAGAGCCGCTGCCGTTTCAGGTAGCGGTCCACCAGCTGGCCGCCGGTGCTGTGGCGGTTGTAGCGGATAAAGGGCAGCGCCTCCAGCAGCGCGCGCAGCTCCTGCGGCGAGCCCGCCGGCCCGATGCCGACGAAGCGCTCGCGCACCAGCGGCACCCACTTCAGGTCCGGCGGCAAACCCAGGCGCGGCCGGATCAGCACGGCCACGTCGAGCTCGCGCGCATCGACCTGCGTCAGCAGCTGGGTCGACATGCCGGGCACCACGTTGACGTGCGAGTCCGGGAAGCGCTGGCGGAAGTGCCGCATCGCCTCGGCCAGCAAGGTGGCCTGCACCGTCGACACCGCGCCCAGCTCGACCGGCGCGGCCTCGGCATGCGGCCCGGCGCGATCCTTCATCGCGGCATAGAGCTCGACAAAGCGGCGCGCCTCCGGCAGCAACCGGTGCCCGGCGTCGCTGAGCGCGACCGACTTGCCGGTGCGCTCGAACAGGCGGCAGTCCAGTTCCTCTTCGAGCCGCCGGATCTGCGTGCTGACGGCCGACTGGGTCAGCGCCAGCCGCGCCGCCGCCGCCGAAAACGACCCGGTTTCGGCAGCCGTCAGGAAGGTCTGGAAGTAGCGGATCATCTATTGAAATCTTTGATACTCAGGGCAAAAATGATTCGCTTCATATTACGGCTTGTGCTGACTACAATCAACGCGCGGGCCGATCCACCGCCCGGTCAAGACCTTCCCTCCATAACAAACCCCATGAACACGACTTCCACGATCCCCTTGTTCCACCTGGCGTTTCCCGTGCGCGACCTGGCCGAGGCGCGCAGTTTCTATGGCGGGTTGCTGGGCTGCCCGGAAGGCCGCAGCTCCGAGGCGTGGGTGGATTTCAACTTCTATGGCCACCAGGTGGTGGCGCACCTGTCGCCCGAGGAATGCGGCCACCGTGCCACCAGCGCCGTAGATGGCGACGACGTGCCGGTGCGCCATTTCGGCGCGATCCTGCCGATGGACCAATGGGAGGCGCTGGCCGAACGCCTGCGCGCGGCCGGCACCCGGTTCGTGATCGAGCCGCACGTGCGCTTCAAGGGCCAGGTCGGCGAACAGGCCACCATGTTCTTCCTGGACCCGTCGGGCAACGCGCTCGAATTCAAGGCCTTTGGCGACCTGAGCCAGGTGTTCGCGAAATAAGCCGGTGCCAGCGCGCGGCGGTCAGGCGATGCGGCGCATCGCCTCGCGGATGGGCTCCGCTTCCGTGGGCCGCACCAGCCTGGCCACTTCCTGGCCGTCGCGCAGGAACACCAGCGTTGGCCACAGCTTGATGCGGAACGACCGGCCCAGCGGCCGTCCGCTGCCGTCTTCGATCTTCAGGTGGCGCAGGTCCGGATGCACGGAAAATGCCTCGGCCAGCGCCGGCTGGGCCCGCTGGCAATAGCCGCACCACGGCGCGCCGAACTCCAGCACGGTGGCGCCGGACAGCGTGTCCACTTCGGTGCGGGTCGGCTCGGTGGCGGCATAGTGTTGAGTCATCGGCATGGTGTTTCCTTTCGGTTGGCGCGTGACGGTGTGCCTGCCAGATTCGTTCCAGGCCAGCGCGAGGCCAACCTGAGGCGGGGCTACGGCGCCAGCATGCCGCATCCGCGACGCCAGCGTGTAATTTCTACGCCGCCGGCGCGATTTCCCACCATGACGGCAGCAGCTCCCGCACCTCCGCCGCGGCAAAGCGGTCATCGATCAGATACAGCACGCCCTGGTCCTGCTGCGTGCGAATCACCCGGCCCGCGGCCTGCACTACCTTGCGCAGCCCGGGATACAGGTAGGCATAGGCATAGCCCCGGCCGAACGCCTGCTCCATGCGCGCGCGGAACTGCTCGTTGACGGCGTTGAACTGCGGCAGCCCCAGCGTGGCGACGAAGGCGCCGATCAGGCGCTCGCCCGGCAGGTCCACGCCCTCGGCAAAGGCGCCGCCGAGCACCGCAAAGCCAATGCCCTCGCCGCCTTCCGCAAAGGCCGCCAGGAACGCCGCCTGCGCGGCTTCGTCCATGCCGCGCGCCTGGACCCAATGCGGGATGTCCGGGTGCGATCCGGCGAAGCGGGCGACGGCCTGCTGCAGGTATTCGTGGCTGCTGAAAAAGGCCAGGTAGTTGCCTCGGCGCGCGCGGAACTGGTCCGCCATCAGCGCCACGAGGGCCGGCAGCGACTGCCCGCGCCGCGCATAGCGGGTGGAGATGCGCGAGGCAATCCGCACCGACAGCTGCTCGGCGCGGAATGGCGATGGCACTTGCACGCGCGCACAATCGGGCGGCAGGCCCAGCGTGTCGAGGTAATAGTCCGCGGGATCGAGGGTCGCGGAAAACAGCGTGACCGAATGCGCGGCGGCAAGGCGCGGGCGCAGGAACGGGGCCGGGATCACGTTGCGCAGGCAAAGCCGCGCATGATAGCCGCGGCGCCGCGACACGCGCTGGATATCGAACAGCGAATGCGCATCGAGCTGTTCGGCCAGGCGGGCGAAATGCAGTGCGTCAAAGTAGAAGCGCTGCAGCGCGGGATCGTGCGCGCCTGGATGCTCGGTCATGTAGGCCAGCGCCGCCGCACAGCATTCTTCCAGCGCGCGGCGAAAGGCCGCGGGCACTTCCGGCAGGACCTCGTAGGCATCGTCACCCTGGCGCGCGAGTGTGCTCCACTGCCGCGCCAGCCGTGCCAGCGGCCGCGATAGCGGCGCCGGCGCGCCGCGGCGCAGCTCGCGCAGCGCTTGCGGGTCCAGCTCCGCCGTGTACATCGCGCGGCCGCGCTCGACCAGGTTGTGGGCCTCGTCCACCAGCACGCTGGCGCGCCAGCCATTGGCCACGGTCAGCGCGTACAGCATTGCGCTGCGGTCGAAGTAGTAGTTGTAGTCGGCCACCACCACGTCGCTCCAGCGCACCAGTTCCTGCGCCAGGTAGTAAGGGCAGATGGCATGTTGCCGCGCCAGTTCGCGCACCGCGGCGCGGTCGCGCACCGGCATGGCGCGCGCCGCTTCGCGCGCGGCCGGCAGGCGGTCATAGAAGCCGCGCGCCAGCGGGCACGATTCGCCATGGCAGGCCAGCTCCGGATGCTCGCAGGCCTTGTCGCGCGCAGTCAGCTCGAGCACGCGCAGCGGCTGCGCGCCATGGCCGCGCAGGGCCGCGGCGGCGTGCAGCGCCACCCCGCGCCCGGTGGAGCGCGCCGACAGGAAGAACACCTTGTCGAGCCGCTGGCCCGGCATGGCCTTGAGCACCGGGAACAGCGTCCCGACCGACTTGCCGATGCCGGTGGGCGCCTGCGCCAGCAGGTGGCGGCCGGCGCGGTTGGCGTTGTAGACCGCCTGCGCCAGCTCGCGCTGGCCCGGGCGAAAGCCCTGGTGCGGAAACGCCAGCTGCGCCAACGCGGCATCGCGCGCCTGCCGGTGCGCCAGCTCGGCCTGGGCCCAGTGCAGGAAGCGCTCGCAGGACTGGACAAAGAACGCCTCGAGCGCCGGCGCGTCGAAATGCGCCACCACCGGGTGCTCGCGCTGGCTGACGATGTCGAAATAGACCAGCGCGATCTCCAGCCCGGGCAGCCCCAGCTTGCGGCACAGCAGGCAGCCATAGATCCTGGCCTGGGCCCAGTGCAGGTGGCGGTGGTTGTCCGGCACGGCGGCGTCGCCGCGGACCGTCTTGATTTCCTCGAGCCGGTTGGCAGCGGGATCGTAGCCGTCGGCACGGCCACGGACATGAAGCGGACCGAAATCCGCGGACAGCGCCACTTCCGCCTGATAGCCCGCGCCGCGACGGCCGGTCACCACGCCATGGCCCGCCACCCCCTCCTGCGCCGACGGCGTCGGCATGAAACGCAGGTCCAGGTCACCCGCCTTGGCGGTGAACTCGCACAGCGCGCGCACTGCGACGACGTACGCGGGCTGCGTCGGCGCAGTGGACGCAGTGGACGCAGTGAGCGGTGCGGGCGTGACGGGAGGGGGCGCGGTGACGGCGGACACAGACAATGGGCACGGCGAAAACTGTACAAATATACAGTAGTGACTGGCCGAGGAACGCCCTTACCGCTTAACGGGCATAAAGAAAGAGCAAATCGTTATTTCCATGTGCCCCACGCGCCGCTCTATATTGTCCGGCTCACAAGACAACAAGCGCCTGCCTGCCAGGCGGCGGACGACCGGAGACCGACCTTGACCCGCGGCATCACCCTTGGCGACACCCTGACCTGGCCCGCGCGCAACCTGCCGCACAAGACCGCGCTGGTCAGCGGCATCGGCGCCGGGCGGCGCGCGTGGACCTTTGCGCAGCTGGATGCCGAGGTCAACCGCCACGCACATGCCTTGCAGTCGCTCGGCATCGGCAAGGGCGACGTGGTGGCGGCCTTCCTCTACAACACGCCGGCCTTCGTCTTTACGCTGCTGGCCACGGCGCGCCTGGGCGCGGTCTTCAACCCGGTCAACTACCGCCTGGCGGCGCAGGAGCTGGCCTACATCCTGAACGATGGCGGCGCCAGGGCGCTGCTGTTCGAACGCGAAGGCGCGGCCGTCGTGGAAAAGGCCGCCGAACTGGCGCCCGGCACCACGTTGCGCCTCTATGCCGACGCCGACCCGGCGCCCGCCTTCGCCACGCACCGGCTCGACACGCTGGCGGCGGACCGGCCCGACACGCCGCCGACGGTGACGGTCGACAAGAACGATCCCTGCATCCTGATGTACACCAGCGGCACCACCGGCCGGCCCAAGGGCGTCATGCACACCCATCGCAGCAAGCTGCAGCACAACGCGATGATGCACCAGGCCATGATGCTGGCGCGCGAGGATGTGGGCCTGTCGCTCGCGCCGCTGAACCACACCGCCGAGCTGCATACCAGCTTCCTGCCGCGCCTGCAGGTCGGCGCCACCCAGGTGCTGCAGCGCCGCTTCGATGCGGGCGAGGCGTGGCAGCTGGTCGAAGCCGAGGGCGTCACGCACTTCTTCGCCGCGCCGACCATGGTCGGCATGCTGCTAGACCATCCGGACGCTGCAACCCGCGACCTGTCCTCGCTGCGGCTGGTGGAGTACGGCGGCGCTTCGATGGCGCCGCACCTGATCCGCGAATGGGACCGCAAGGTCGGCGCGGGGCTGGTGCAGGTCTACGGCACCACGGAAATGGGACCATGCATGTCGGTGCTCTACCCGCACGAACAACTTAGCCGCGCCGGCTCTGCCGGCCTGCCCGCGCTGGACCACGAGCTGCTGGTGGCAAGGCTGCGCGAGGACGGCGCACCGACCGACCCGTCGCAGCCGTGCGCGCCGGGCGAAGTCGGCGAAGTGCTGGTGCGCGGCCCATGCATGATGCAGGGCTACCTGAACCGCCCGGATGCCAACGCACGCGCGCTGGCGCATGGCTGGTACCACACCGGCGACCTCGGCAGCGTGGATGCCGACGGCTACCTGTGGATCCGCGACCGCATCGACTACATGATCAATTCCGGCGCCGAGAACGTCTATCCGCGCGAGGTGGAAGACGCCCTGATCGAGCATCCCGGCGTGCTCGAAGTCGCGGTGCTGGGCGAGCCCGATCCCACCTGGGGCCAGGTGGTCGGTGCCTATGTGGTGGCGCGCGGCGAGGCCGCGCCGAGCGCGGAACAGCTCGATGCCTTCCTGCTGCAAGGCGACCGGCTCGCTGCCTACAAGCGGCCGCGCCGCTACCATTTCGTCGAAGCGCTGCCCAAGACCACCAGCGGCAAGATCCAGAAACACCTGCTGCGGGCCGGCGGCGCGGCGTGATCCTGCCTCAGGCCAGCCGTGCGTCGTACTGCCAGCGGCGCACCTTGGTATAGGCCAGCCGCCCGGCATCCGCGTGCAAGGGATTGACCAGCACGTTGTACTCTTCGGGAATCACGATGGAAGGCACCAGCAGCAAGGCGCTCGTGCCCGCGCGGACCCAGGCCTCGCCGGTGTCGAGGCTGGTCTTGCCGGCGGGAATGGCATCCCAGCCGACGGGCGCGCTGGCCGCCGTCCAGCGCCCTGCCGCGGCCCACAAGTCGTCGGGAATATCGATGCGGACCAGGTAGCGGTTCAACGGCAGGCCGGCCGAGCCCAGGTGAACCAGCGTTTCCAGGCACGCCAGCGCAATGCTCGAGGCCGCGTAAATCAGGGAGGTGCCCTGCCGGTTCCAGCGCCCTCCGCTCGCCTTGGCGCCGGCGCCGCTGGCATCGTCCGCGGTATAGAGGGGCGTGTCGGTCGCGATGCGCCACGCCGGCCTCAAGCGTAGGCCCCGCTCTGCATCCTGGCCACCAGGTCGGAGACGATGCGCTGGCCCGCGACGGTATCCATCAGCGCGGCGGGGCGTTGGCCGCCCAGCGCCGGCGACGGCTGCTCCAGCCACTGCGCCACCCACTGCGCCGCATTGAAGCCGCGCGCATCGCCCGAGCTTTCCACCAGCGCCTGCACCTGGCCCACCAGCCGCACCATGCCCAGCACGCGCTCGCTCTGCTCGCTCGACAGGTTCTGGTGGGCGCGCGCCTTGCGGTCGACGGTGGCACGCGGCAAATCCAGCGTCTTGATCAGCTGTTCCTTGCTCGTGCCCATCGATTCGGCCAGCCGGTTGAGATCGGAAGCCGGCACGCCCTCGCGGATGGCGTGGATCACCGACATGGCGCCTTCGGTCGACAGCGTGGCCTCGTAGACCGCCAGGTAGCTATTGACGCTGAGTTGGCGGGCGGCGCGGCGTTGGTGTGCGAGCGGATAATGGCCTTCAGGCGTGAGCACGCGCGGCATGGCAGACCTCATCAAATGAGCCTTCAGTATAGCTCAATTGATTCCCCGCCAGCATGCCTTGCGCTGCGCTTCTTGCCGGAAGGCCGGTCGGCCTACAGCCCCCGGCCGCGCCGTCTTCCCTTGCCGACGGACAGCGCGATGCGGGCCGGACGGCTCCGCCGGGGCGGCGTTGCCACAGCCGTGGCTTCGGCAGGCGCCGCGCCGGCCTGCTCGCGGTACTCCGCCAGCAGGCTTTCCCGCTGACGCACCCGTTCTTCCAGCACCGCAATCGCCTGGCCGAGCCGGATCATCTCGCTGCCCTGGCGCGACGCCGCCTCCGCGGCCCGGCTCAGTCGCTCGACCGCCGCCTTGCGCTCGGCCTCGAGCAGCTTTTGCGCTTCCCTGGCGGTCACGCGCGCGGCATCCAGTTCCAGCGCCATGCGGCGCTCGTTGGCGGCGGTGCGCTGCATCAGCGTTTCGCGTTCCTGGTCCCATGCCGCGCGCCGGGCTTCAAAGTCGTTCTGCATCGCATGGCGCGCGGCCAGCGCGGAGGCGTGCTCGGCGCGCAGCGCTTCGGCTTGCTGCTGCCATGCGGCCGCAGCGGTTTCGGCGCGCGCGGCGCGCTCGGCCGCCTCGTCGCGTGCCCGCGTCAGTTCCGCCATGGCAGCCTCCGCGCCTTCGAGCCGCGCCTGCATGACCTGGCGTTCCTGCGCCAGCGCTTCGCGCTCCTGCTGCAGCGCCGCGTTCGCTTCCACCAGCGCGGCTTCCCGCTGCGCCAACGCGGCCTCGGCCGAGGCCCTGGCGCTTTGCAGCGCTGCCTCCCACAGGTATCGCGCGGCTTCCGTGACGGGCTCGGGACAGCCTGGCGCCGGCGCGAAGCCCTGCGGATCCTGGATCCGCCCGCCCAGCGCAGCAAACCACGCATCCAGGTGCGGACTCACGGTGTTGGGCGAGCCTCGCCCCAGATGCAGGCGGATGCGTTCGATGGTCGGCCGCTGGCCGGCCTTGAGCAGGCTGTCGGCGGCTTGCCAGACGTCGTCGCGGGTGATGCCTCGGCTGCGGAGCGTTTCCATGATGGGATGCGTCGAATTCCTGAAAAGCCACAAATAAGGTTCGATAATGGAGACTTATCGGCTTCTATTCGTTATTTACGTATGATATATTACAGCATACATCATATTTAATATGATCAAAATCCGAGACGCCCACGAGGCCTACTTCCCACCGATTCCCTCCGATGTCGACTTACCGGCTCCGCTCCGCACGTCCCAACTGGATCCTCTCGCCGAGCAGGCGGCCAACGCGCTGCGCCAGGAAGGCGAATCCCGCAACACGGTGGCAAGCTACCGCTCCGCATTGCGCTACTGGTCTGCCTGGTATGCGCTGCGCTACCGGCAGCCAGTACGGCTGCCGCTTGCGCCCGCCGTCGTTATCCAGTTCATCGTCGACCACGCCACGCGCCAGACGCCGCAGGGCCCTGTCTGCGAGATGCCGGCCGCGATCGACCAGGCGCTGGTCGCTGACGGATGCAAGGCACGACCCGGCCCGCCCGCGCTGTCCACGCTGAGCCACCGGCTCGCGGTCATCGCCAAGGCCCACCAGCTGCAAGGCCTGCCCAACCCCTGCGCCGATGCCGGCGTGCGCGAATTGATGGCCAGCACCCGGCGCGCCTACGCGCGCCGCGGCCACCGCCAGGCACGCAAGGCCGCCCTGACACGCGCGCCGCTGCTGCGCCTGCTTGATACCTGCGATGGCTCGCTGGCCGGGTTGCGCGATCGCGCGCTGCTGCTGTTCGCGTGGGCCAGCGGCGGGCGTCGCCGCTCCGAAGTCGCGCGCGCCACCATGGACAACCTTACGCGTGTGGGCCCCGGGGACTTTGTCTATGTGCTGGGCTGGTCGAAGACCAACCAGTCAGGCAGCGAGCACGCCGATACCGCCAAGCCCGTCACCGGCGCCGCCGGACAGGCGCTCGAGGCGTGGCTGGCCGCGGCGGGGATCGAGCACGGCCCGCTGTTTCGCCGCATCCGGCGCGGTGGACATGTGGGAGAAGGCTTGTCGGATGCGGCGGTCAGCCGCATCGTCAAGGCCCGTTGCGCGCTGGCTGGGCTGGACGGCGATTATTCCGCGCATTCGCTGCGCTCGGGCTTTGTCACGGAAGCGGCGGCGCAGCAAGTGCCGCTGGCTGAAACCATGGCCATGACCGGCCATGCCAGCGTATCGACGGTGGTCCGCTATTTCCGCGCGGCCGATGCACGTCGCTCGCGCGCGGCCGATCTGCTGGCACCCGATGACAGCGACAGCCCCTGAGCGACTCGCCATGTCCGCCAACCATGCGCCGGGGCCGGCGCAAATACGGGTATTTCGCTAGCCGGCGCCTCTGGCTCGCCCCGCGGGGCCTGCCTATACTGGCAGGCGCGCGGGACAGTGCCGGCACAGGCCGGACGCCGCGCACGGAACATCCGGCAGACAGTCACCGCCGCGCAAGCGCTGGCGGTACAGGCCCGCGACGACGCGCCGCTGCCCGGACCCGATCAAGTGGAAACGCGGAGATGGGCATGCCCAACGAACAATTCC
Organism: Cupriavidus sp. SS-3; assembly: GCF_035818815.1. Classification (NCBI taxonomy): domain Bacteria; kingdom Pseudomonadati; phylum Pseudomonadota; class Betaproteobacteria; order Burkholderiales; family Burkholderiaceae; genus Cupriavidus; species Cupriavidus sp. SS-3. The sequence continues at coordinate 54,114 of NZ_JAYLVT010000022.1, read as the reverse complement.
TCGCCACGCAGGAAACGCGCCGCTCGGGGCTGAAGGCCCTGCGCGCGGCCCTGCTGCAGGTTCACAAGGAAGTCATCGGCTATGACCGGGCCCAGTACGAACGCCTGAACGGTCCGATTCCGGCCGGCCTGTTTGTCCAGCTGGTGACTGAAGACAACTACTTCCGCTGGCTCGACCCGCTGTCGCGCCTGATCATCGAGATCGACGAAGAGCTCGAGGCCAAGGAACACCACGACGACACCTGCCGTGCCGTCGGTCGCGCCGCCGAAAAACTCTTCAGCGACGGTGCCGACCCCTCATTCCGCAAACGCTACCAGGAAGCGCTGCAGGATGAGTCAGGCGTCATCGTCGCGCACGGGCGGCTGATGTCCGTCATCGGGCAACTGCGCCAGTTGCCCTAGCGCGCCCGTGCGTCCGGACGCATTGGTCCGGATGCCTTGTTTCTCCGCGCTTTACTTGCCCGGCTTCGACTTGCCGGGCCGGTGCGGCACGTCGGTGTCGACCGCGACCGGGTCGCTGGCGGGGAAGGTATCCTTCAGCGCCTCATCGAGTTCGCGCTCGATCAGTTCGTCACGGGATGGCTGCTGCGCTGGCTTCGTCGGTTGGGGCTGGTGCTTCTGTGCGGGCTTGCTCATGGCGATATGGCTCCGTTGGCGACCGTGAACCGATGGTAACCCTGGCGGCCCGGCATTGCCATGCGGTCGCCCACCGCTCAGTGGCCTCTGCCGCCACCTCCTCTGCCACCCCCGCGCCCGCCGCCATGCCAGCCACCCCGCCCGTGGTGGCCATGGCCATGCCAGTGATGGCCGCGTCCGCCGCCGCCATAGATGAAGGCGAAGCTGCCATAGGCCGGCCATGGACGGTAATACGGATAGCCATATGCCGGATAGGCGGGATAGGCCGGGTAGGTCTGGTAGTACGGCGTCGACACCGAGTAGGCGGGATAGGCCGGATACGGGTCGCCGGCATACGGGTACGCCACGCACCCGGCCAGCGCGGTCGCGACGAGGATCACTCCGATTCCGTATTGCATGATGCTCCTCCCACGGTCGGCGCTCAGCCTGCCAGAGCTGGCAGGCACGCAAGTTAGACCGCGCGGCCGGCCCTGCATTCCGGTGAACCGAACCTGCCCGACGCCCCCCGGCCAAGCCATGGCCGTGCGGGTGCCTATATCGGGACAAAACAAAGACATATTTAAGAAGTGTCCGATATTCAGATGAGAATCAACGGAATACATTGTTCCTGCACCCGACCCTGGGTGCCCGACAGAGCCAGGTTGCCCCCCTTCCTGGCTCCTTACGTTGCCACGATGGTCCCCGCCATCGTGGCATTTTTTTGTGCAGCGATTTATGCCGCAATTTCGGGCTACAGGCCCTTCTCGACCATCTCGAGCACGCGCTGCCCCAGGATCTCCGCCTGCTCGCTGGCGCGGCTGCGCAGCGGGCCGTCGATCAGCAGGATCGCCAGCCCGTGCACGGCCGACCACGCCAGGTATTCGGCGCCCGGGCGGCGCTCGGCGGGCAGCACCCCCGCCTCCACCAGCTGGTCCAGCGCCGCGCCCAGCAGCTGGAAAGGGTTCAGGCCGCTGTTGCCGGCCTTGGCCGGGTCGGCGTCGTCTTCCACTTCATCCGGCACCGAGAACGCCGTGCGGAACAGGCCGGTTTCCGTGAGGGCAAAACGGAGGTAGCCCGTGCCGACCGCGCGCAGGCAGGCGCGCGCATGCGCGGCGGCGCCACGGCCCGGGCGCAGCCCGCCGATTTCGGCTTCCATGGCGATCGCCAGCGCAGACAAGGCCGACGCGCGCACCGCCTGCAGCAGGTCTTGCCGGCTGGCGAAATGGCGGTACGCGGCATTGGGCACCACGCCGGCGCGGCGCGTCGCTTCGCGCAGCACGATGGCGTCGGGGCCGCCCTCGCGTGCCAGGTCGATGCCGGCGTCGAGCAGCGCGCGGCGCAGGTCGCCATGGCGATAGGTCGCCCGTGCGGGCGGTGCGGAGGCTTCCCGGTTCATGCCGGCCTCCCGGAAAACGAATGACAGTTCATGATGTGCAGAGTCTTATAGTGAACAGTGTACACAATCAAACTGTCACAAGCTTGTTGCATCGACGTTGGCAGGGGCCGCGGCTCAGAGAATCGGCGCGAACAGGGAGGCGACGTGCATCGCCACCCGCAGTGGCGCCGGTGCGGCGAGGAACTCGTCCAGCCCGACCCGGCGGGCCTGCGCGAAGTCGGCCTCGAGCATTGCCGCCACCTGCGCCGCAAAGCCCTGGTCGGCCGTCATCACCATCAGTTCGAAATTGAGCCGGAACGAGCGGTTGTCAAGGTTCGCGGTGCCGACGGCGGCGGCCTCGTCGTCGATCAGGATCACCTTCTGGTGCAGGAAGCCAGGTTGGTAGCGATAGATCTTGATGCCAGCGGCAATGGCCTTGTGGGCGTACAGCGTGGAGGCGGCATAGACCACCAGGTGGTCCGGCCGCGCCGGGATCAGGATGCGCACATCCACGCCGCGCAGCACCGCCAGCCGCAGCACTGCGAACACGGCCTCGTCCGGAACGAAATACGGCGACGTGATCCACAGCCGGTGGCGCGCCGACTGGATCGCCTCGACAAAGAACAGCGAGCAGGTTTCCTGCGCATCGGCCGGCCCCGACGGCACCACCTGGCAGGTCATGCTCCCGCCCGCCTCGGGCGGTGGCATCAGCAGATGCGGCACCTCGCGCGCGGCCCAGTACCAGTCTTCGGCAAACGCCATCTGCAAGTCCAGCACGGCGCTGCCGCGCAGCGCGATATGGGTGTCGCGCCAGGGCGCCAGCGGCGGACGCTGGCCCAGGTATTCGACCCCGACATTGTGGCCACCGATGAATGCTTCGCAGCCGTCCACGACCACCAGCTTGCGGTGGTTGCGGAAATTGAGCTGGAACCGGTTGACGAAACCGCGATGCGTGGAGAACGCCCTCGCCTCGACCCCGGCATCGAGCAGCGTGCGCACGTAGCGGCGCGACATGGCGTGGCAGCCGATGCGGTCGAACAGGAAGTACACCTTGACGCCAGCCTGCGCGCGCTCGCACATCAGCGCCTGCAGGCGCCGGCCGAGCGCATCGTCGTGGACGATGAAGAACTGCACGATCAGCACCTGCCGGGCGCGCTCCATCGCCGCGAAGATCGCCTCGAAGGTCTGCTCGCCGTCGATGAGCAGGCGCACATCGTTGTTGGCCAGGCAAGGCATGCCGGTCAGGCGCGGCAGCGCGCGCATGCAGGCCTGCACCGGCGCGTGGACCACGCAGGCGCTGCGCGCCTCGCGCTCGCGCGGGGTCATGCCGTGGCGGATTTCACGCAGCCGGTCGTCGTTGAAGCGGCGCGCGTCGACATAGCCGGCGAAGGTGCTGCGCCCGAAGATCAGGTAAGGCACCAGGGTGAAATACGGCATCATCAGCAGCGAGCCGGCCCAGGCAATCGCCCCCGGCGCGGTGCGCACCGTCATGACGGCATGCAGCGCGGCCACCACGCCTACGACGTGAAAGGCCAGCACGATGATGGCGATGACACTCGGGCTCTGCAGCATCGGTGGCTTGTGTCCGCTGACCGGGTCGCGATGCGCGCTATTTTGGCACAGCACGGTCCCGGATGTAGGCGCCCGGCTGTGCGCCGCCGGCCGGCGCTGCCTTCTTTTTTGGCACGCCGATGGCATCACGGTGCCAGGCCGCCGTCGGGGCAGCATGCCCCTGTTTGTCCACAGGAACTGTGGACAACTTTCCATAGCGCCGTCAGCTGCCGCAGCTCCACCATCGACTGCGCTTCTATCACGGCGAATCACGAATATCGGCAGGTATTTCAGCAATGTCTGATTGTTTTTCAGACCGCACTTTCAATACGCTTTCTGGCTAGGCAACGCGATGCCATCGAGGTGTCGTGGCCAGGGCTGTCCGACCGCGGCCCGGGCGCTCCTTGCCGGCTTTCGCCTGACGGTTCGTATCCTGCCCTGTGGTCCGCCTCCGATGAACATTGCGCTGCTCATGGGCTTTTCGCCCCAACTCCGTACCGTGGCCGAACTGCTGGAGGGCGCCGGCTTTCGTTGCCGCGTGTTCGAGACCGGCCGCGAGCTGATCCACCGCGTCAGCCAGGAGTTGTACGACATGCTGCTGATCGACGATGCCCTGCCCGACCTGCCGGCGCTGGAAGTGGTGCGCGCGGTGCGCAGCGCGCGCTCGCGCGATGTGCCGATCATCCTGCTGGCTGCCGACAACAGCGAAGACAAGCTGGTCGATGCGCTCGACGCGGGCGCCGACGACTACGTTTGCCGCCCGCTCAATGCGCGCGTGCTGATGGCGCGCATCACGGCATTGCGCCGGCGCGTGACCGGCGAGCGCGTGCGCCAGGGCCTGGTGGTGCAGGCCGGCCCCTACCAGCTCAACAGCATGGGGCGCTTCGCCACGCTGCACGGCGAGCGCATCGCCATGACGCCGAAGGAATTCGACCTGGCCATGATGCTGTTCTCGAACGTCGGCCGCGTGCTGGCTGCCGAGCGCATCCAGCAGGCAATCTGGCGGCATGAACTGCCGCCGCTGTCGCGGGCGCTGGCGGGCCTGATCTCGCGGCTGCGCAAGACCCTGCGCATCGGCGTGGCCAACGGCATCGTGATCACGGTGGTCTACGCGCATGGCTACCGGCTTGACGTGCTCGAAGAGAGCATCGCGCCCAGGCTGCCGAAGGCTGGAACCCGGACCACAGTGCCCGGACGCTCGGGCAACTGAGCCGCGCTACGCCGGCAGCGTCGCCGACAGCGCCAGGAAGTCGAGCACGGCCATGCCGTCGGCAGAGCGCTTGGCCTCGCGCTTGGCCGCTGCCGCCGCGGCGCCGATCTGCTGGCTGCCCAGGCGCTGCAAGCCGGCGACGCCCTCGCCGCTGACGCATACCACCCCCACCGCCATCGATACCGGAGGAAAGAACACCGGCCGCCCATGCCGGTCTTCGCCATGCATGCCGCCGGCGGCGCGGTCGGGCGGCGCATACATGGCGCGCGCGGCATCGTTGAAGCGCAGGATCGCGGCCCGCATGCGCTCGGCCCAGTCGGCGCTCTGGTATAGCACCAGGAAATCGTCGCCGCCCACGTGGCCCAGGAAGTCGCGGGCCGGGTCGCAAGCCTCGGCCAGGATCGCGGCCGCGCCCTTGAGCATCTCGTCGCCTTTCCAGTAGCCGTATTTGTCGTTGAACGGCTTGAAGTGGTTCAGGTCGACATAGCAGGCATGGAACTCACTGGCGGCCTCGATCAGGCGCTCGATATGCTGGTTCAGCGGGATATTGCCCGGCAGGAAGGTCAGCGGATTGGCGTAGCGCGCCGCTTCCATGCGCACCTCGGTGATAGCCCGGATCAGGTCGGCGCCGGTGCCCAGCCCGATATAGCGGCCCTGGTCGGTGATCACGAAACCGTCGGCGAGCGAGCGCGTGTTCTCGCCGGACAGGATCTGCGCCATGTCCTCCAGGCTGGCGCGCTGGTCGAAGCAGGCCGGATCGCGGTTGGCCATGGCGATGCAGGCCTTCTTGCCATAGAGTTCGCGGTGGAACGGCGCCGCGTAGCGGTCGATAAAGGCCTGGCGGCCGATGATGGCCAGCGGCCGCCCCTCGTCATTGACCACCGCCACCGCCTGCAGCTCGGGCTGGTCCTGGAAGGCACGCAGTACCGCATCGTTGCTGGCCGACGGCGATACCGTCGGCGCCGGCCGCAGCAGCCGTCCGGCGGTGATGCCGGACCAGCCCGAGCGCACCATCTGCGGAAACACGGCAATGCGGCGCGACGCCAGCGCCTGCCGTACATGCAGCGCTGCCTGCGCCGCCGGTTGCGCCACCGGCCGTCCCACGTAATAGCCCTGGGCGCCGGTCACGCCCAGGTCGCGCACCACGGCGAGTTCATCTTCGTCTTCAATGCCTTCGGCGATCACGCGCCCGCCAAAGGCACTCATCATGCGCAGCAGCGCGCGCAAGATCTCCAGCCGGCGCGAGCACGACGCGATGCCGCGCACCAGCGACTTGTCGATCTTGACGAAGTGCGGCGACAGGTGGGCAAGCAAGTCCAGGTTGGCGTGCCCGGTGCCGAAATCGTCGAGCGCGTACTGCATGCCGAGTTCGCGCAGCACCGACATGGCCACGCCAAAGCTGGCGGCGTCGCCGATCGGGGTCTGTTCGGTGACCTCGATCACCAGCCGCGACGGTGCGATGCCGGCTTCCAGCAGCGCCGCCATCAGCCGCCCCCGGTCCGCCAGCAGGTGGCGCAAGGTCTGCGGGCTGAAATTGAGGAAGAGCTTGCCGGGCAGCTCGAAGCCGCGCCAGGCGACCAGCGCGGTGCGCGCCGCTTCGACCTCCAGCGCGATGGTGGCGGGAACGCCCTGCGCCAGCCGGAACAGCGCGTCCGGTGCCGCCCACGGCGAGCCCACGGGCCCGCGGATCAGCGCTTCATAGCCGAGGATGGCGCCGCTGTCCGCCTGCACGATGGGCTGGAACACGGCGTGCAGCGGCGGCAGACGCGCCGGCGCAAGCGCGGACCCGCCCGGGACAACGCTGACAGCGTCGGGCGTGGGATCGTGCTGGGACGTGGCGACAGTCAGGCCATTCATAGGAAGCAAGCGGGGATGGTGCGGCAGCGGTCAGGGCGCAGCGCGGCCCACATTGCATGACATCCACATGACAGCACGATGACAGTCCAAATTGGAAGAATGTCACGTTGACGTCACGTTGATCGACGACGATCCGTGCGCCGCGGCGACTGTCCCATGCAGAGGACGGCACCAGCGGCGAATCGGGTCAAGCCCGGGCTGCACAGGCTGGTCACGCCGGCGCGCCCGTCTGGAGTCATCTCCGTGTTGCAAGTTTCCAAGACTTCCCTGCCCGGCCAGCGTCGGGCAGTTGCCCACGCGCGCTGGCTGGCGCGGCTGGGCCGCCTGCCTCTGGTGGCGCGCCTGTGCGCCGCCTTTGCCCTGGTCTACCTGTTCGGCGCCGCGGTCGGCCTGACCGGCATCGCCAACCTGGTCTCGATCAAGGCGCGCACCGATACCCTGTACCAGCACGACATGCACGGCGCGATCTCGGCGGAGCGGGCGCAATCGGCACTGGCCGGGCTCGGGCGAGCCCAGCTGGCGCTGACCATGGCCACCAGCAGCACCGAGCGCGACGGCGCCGCCGACGAGATCGCGGCGGCGCTGTCGCAGCTCGATGCGGCACTGGCCGGCGTGCAGCGGGCTGCCCCCGCCCAGGCGGCGCCACTGCTGCGCGAACGCCAGCGCGCCAGCGAGCTGGCCCAGGCGTACGTGGCGTTGCTGCGCAAGCAGCCGCTGGATCCGCTGCAGTTCGACAGCGCGGTCTCGGTCGACGGCCATTTCGTCACCGGGCAGCTGCAGCGGCTCAGCAGCCAGGTCGAGGCCGTACGCCGCCAGCAAGAGCAGCAGGCCGCCGCCACCGTTGCCAGCGTCGCCGCCAGCCAGCTGCGCGCGCAGGCCTGGATGGCGACCCTGCTCGGCGCCAGCCTGCTCGCGGCCGTCGCGCTGGCGTGGATTGCCGCGCGCAGCCTGCGCGCCGAACTGGGCGGCGAGCCGCGCGATGCCGCCGACATCGCCCGCCGCATTGCCGCCGGCGACCTGACCGCCCCGATCGCGCTGCGCCCGGCGGACCACAGCAGCATGCTGCACCATGTGGCCAGCATGCGCGACCAGCTGGCCGGCGTGCTGGCGCGGATCCAGGCCAGCGCCCACGAGATCACCGCGGCCAGCCAGCAGATCGCGGCTGGCAACCAGGCCCTGTCGGCACGCACCGAGCAGCAGGCCAGCGCGCTCGACGCCACTACCGACAGCATGCAGGCGCTGGCGGCACACGTCGCCGCCGCGCATGCGCAGGCCACCGAATCGAGCGAGATGGCCAGCGCCGCCCGCGCCGCCACCGACGACGGCGCGGCCGTGGTGCAGCGCATGCGCGGCGCCATGGAAGCCCTGCACGGCCATTCGCGCCATATTGCCGAGATTGTCGGCGTGATCGAAAGCATCGCGTTCCAGACCAATATCCTGGCGCTGAACGCCGCCGTGGAAGCGGCGCGTGCGGGCCCGGCGGGCCGCGGCTTTGCGGTGGTGGCGCAGGAAGTGCGCGCGCTGGCACAGCGCAGCGCCGATGCGGCGCGCGAGATCGGCGGCATTGTCGGCAATGCCACGCACGAGATCCAGCAAGGCGCCAGCCTGAGCGGCAGCGTGGTGGCGGCGATGGAACGCATTGCCGCCACGGTGGGCCACAGCCATGCGCTGGCCGAGGGCTTGCGCGCGCTCGCGGACGAGCAGGCCGACAGCGTGCAGGGCGCCGGGCAGGCGGCGGCGCAACTGCGCCAGACGGCCCGGCAGAATGCTGCGCTGGTCGATGAACTGGCGGGCCAGGCGGCGCGGCTCGACCAGCAGGCCGCGGCGCTGGCCAGCGACGTGGCGCGCTTTCGGTTCCAGCAGCCGTGACCGGGCAATCGCGGCAAAGATGTGTCGGGTCGAAACATTTGTCATGACGACGTAACCGGCATTTACGTCTTCCGCGACGAAGTTACAGATATGTTGCATCTGAACCAGCCCCGGTAACGTGACAGCCCGGTTGCGGCGAGTAACCTTGCTTCACACCAACTGAACTGGCACCCGCACAGGAAACCATGGCTGAACGACTCATCATGCTGGACGTACCCGGCGTCCTGTACTCCGACCGCTCCCGCGCCCGCCTCGGCGGCATTCCGGATTCGGGCACGCCGCGCGACGTCAGGTTCTTCGACCCGGTCGCGCTCGGCTTCGTGCGCAGGCTGTTCGGCGTGGCGGGCGCCCGTGTGGTGGTCTCCGATGCATGGCGCCGGGGCACCCCCGCCGCCATCCTGCAGCAGCTGGACCTGCAGGTCGAAGCCATGACGCCGCCGGTCGCGGGCGGCCACGGTGCCGAGATCGAAGCGTTTTTCGCCCAGGGCGCTCGCCCGGTCCATTACGTGATCCTGTCCTGTGCCCCGGCCGAGTCGATGCCCGAGGCGCTGCGCGAGCAGCTGGTCACGGTCGACCCCGCCGTGGGCCTGACCCTGGAAAATTTCCGCCAGGCGCTGGATATCCTGGGCGTCGCCTGTCCGTCGACGGTCATGCCGACGCCCAAGCTCGATGCCGGTCTCAAGGCCAAGCTGGCGCAACTGCAGCAGTTGGCACGGGACAACCCTGCCCGCTTCGGCAGCGCGCTGGCACCGGCGCGCGAAGTGACGGCCGTCCACGCCTGAGCCGACGCTGCCATGCAGTCCCCGCCGGGGCGCCCACGGGCGCCCCGTTTTGCGTCCGGCGATCCGGAATGGACCATATCAACGGCCCGGCTTCGGCGCTCTGGCGCATACCTGTCGCAGTGATCCCGTATCATGCTCGCTGTCGCCGGCCCCATGCCGGAGCTTTGTGCCAGGACTCGCCATGCCTCACCTCGTCATCGAACTGACCGAAAACACCCGCCTGAACTGCTCGCAGGAAGAACTGCTGGATGAGGCCAATGCCGCCCTGCTGGCTTCCGGCCAGTTCCAGGAGGCGGATATCAAGTCGCGCTGCATCACGCTGTCGACCTACCGCCAGGGCATCGATGCCGTCGAGCGGGCCTTTGTCCATGCGCGCCTGTCGATCCTGGACGGGCGCGATACCGCCGTGCGCCAGGCCCTGGCGCAGGCCGTCTGCGATGTGATTGCCGAGGCCGTGCGCTCGGGCGGCGGCACCGGCCAGAACGTGCAGGTGTCAGTGGAAGTCTGCGAGATGGCGCGCGCCACCTACGCCAAGCAATTGGTGGCCTGATCCGCCGCGCCGTCGGGCGGCCGCCCAATAAAAAACCCGCGGCCGTTGCGGCCGCGGGCGGAAGCTTCAGGAAGACTCCGGAAGCTCTGTCATGGGGAGCGCCCCCGCACCCATGACGTAGTGGATTCTAGGTGGCGGACATGGCCACCGATTTGACCTGGATTAAACGCTGCCGGATTGGTCCCGGCACCCATAAAAAAAGGAGCCGGCAAGCGGCTCCTTTTCTTTCTGGACAACTGGCGCAGATCAGGCTGCGGCGTCCTTCAGCTTCTTCAGCGGACGGACCTTGACCTTGACGCTGGCCGGCTTGGCCGGGAACCAGCGCTCTTCACCGGTGAACGGGTCCTTGCCGAAGCGCTTCTTCTTGGCCGGCACTTGCTGCGCCGTGACCTTCAGCAGGCCGGGCAGCGTGAACTCGCCAGCGCCCTTCTTGTTCAGCGCGCCGACGATGGTGTTTTCCAGGTGGGCCAGCACCGTCTTCACGGTCTTGGCTTCCAGTTCCGTCTGGGCTACCAGGTGAGCGACCAGGCTCGACTTGTTGAAGGTGTCCTTCAGCGGGCGCGCAACGGGCGCAGCGGCGGGAGCGGCCTTCTTGGCCGGCGTGGCCTTCTTGGCGGCAGCCTTCACGGGTGCCTTGGTTGCCGCAGCCTTCTTGGCGGCGGGCTTGGTTGCAGTCTTCGCGGTCGGTTTCGCTTTGGTCGCCATATCGATATTCGTAAGTTGAACAGATGGATGCCGGCAGGTGTTATGCATTGCTACTGAGCGTTGCGCAATCGCCTGATCGACGCCCACTGAATCATAGCGGAAAGTGCCGTAAGTCAAGGGGTTTTCATGCATGCGACACGCAAAACCCGCCGAAAACCCCGGGTTTTGTCGCGGCTTTGCCTCAGTGCAAGCGCGAAAGCGGCCTACGTCCCCCCGTTTTGGCGTGCGCGGCCGCGGCGCGTAGCCTCGCACGCAATGCCGCGCGCGCGTCTGCACGCTACCGTTCGCGTTCGCGTGGAGCGTTCCGTTCAGCAGCAGTCCGGCGAAATCCTGCCGTTGTCGCGCACCCTCGAGACGGTCTCGCGCCAGTACACCGGCGACGTCATCGGGGTCGGCATGCCCGCGCCGGAACTGCAGTGCGGCCCGGTGCGAATGAATCCCCGCGCTGGCACGGTCGTCTGCGGCTGCCGGCGGGGCAAGCCTGATCAGTGCGAGCGGGCGGCCATGGCATCGCGCGTATCGCGCGCCAGGCCCAGCGCAAAGGCCGTCTCGGCAACCAGGAACAGCGGGCCGATCAGCAGCCCGACCAGGTCGTCGACGAAGGCCGGCTTGCGCCCTTCGTAATAGTGGCCGATGAACTGGATCATCCAACCTACCACGAACAGGCCGACGCCGAGGGCGAGCCACCAGCTCGTCGGCATCGCGGCGATATGCGCGCCAGCGTAGAGGAACACCGCGAGGATCAGCGCCATGGCCACGCCGAAGGCCAGCGACAGGCGCAGGTAAAACAGGCACGACAGGATATACAGCAGCATGGCCGGCGTCAGCACGGCGCTGCCATCGCCCAGTGCCAGCGCCGGCCGCGCCAGCAGCGTGGTCACGGCCAGCACGATCATCGGGATGCCGATGAAATGCGTGAAGACGTTGCGCGGATCGCGATGGTAGGCGGCGTAGTTGGCGAGATGTTCGATCAGGGTTTTCACGGGGCGTCTCCTGGACTGCGCTGTGGTGCGCGCGCGGCGGGCGCGAGGTGGATTTATAGTAATGGGCGCGCACCGGCCGGTCTGTCAGGTTTTTGACATTCCGCCAGGTGCCCGGACATGGAGACCGGCATGCGGCTGGCGCGCCCGCCACACCCCGCTCTGCTCGCCCCAAACGACTTCAAGATGCAGCCTCCAGACACAATGTCGAGTCCGATGTTGCCATGCAGCGACCCGCTCGCCGCGGTGCGCGCGGGCGCGTGGTTCAGCCAGTTGCCGCCGGCGCTGCGGCAGGCGCTGCTGGACGACGGCAGCCTGCGCCGGCTGGTCGCCGGCGAGACCCTGTTTGCGCGCGGCGACCGCTTCGATGGCCTGTATTGTGTCGCCAGCGGCACCATGCAGATCCATGCCAGCGGGGAATCGGGCAAGGCCGCGGTGCTGGGCCTGCTCGAACCCGGCACCTGGTTCGGCGAGATCTGCCTGTTCGATGGCCTGCCGCGCACCCATGACGCGCGCGCGGCCTCCGTCGCCACGCTGTGGCATGTGCCGCGCGCCGCCCTGGCGCAGCGTCTGGCGCAGCAGCCGGCATGGTGGCAGGCATTCGGGCAACTGCTGGCGGCCAAGACCCGCGAGGCCTTCCACTACGTCGAGGAAGCGCAACTGCTGCCGCCGCCGGCACGCGTCGCGCGCCGGCTGGCGGCAATCGCGCATGGCTACGGCAACCTGCCGGACGGCAGTGCCACGCGGCGCGTGCGCATTGCGCAAGAACAGCTGGCGCAGATGCTGGGCCTGTCGCGCCAGACCGTGAACCACGCGCTGCGCGAACTGGAGGCGCACGGCCTGCTGCGCCTTCAATATGGCGGCATCGAACTGCTCGACCTGCCCGCGCTGGAAACGCTCAACTGACCGCACCGTACCGGAGCCCCATACACCATGACTATCCTGAACGCCGCCCAACTGGACGCCTGGCTGGCGCGCCTCGGCATCGCCGCGCCACCCTCGCCGACGCTGCAAGCGCTGGACGCGGTGCTGGCCGCGCACCTGGCCAGCATTCCGTTCGAGAACGTCGACCCGCTGCTGCGCCGCCCGGTGCGCATCGACCTCGACGCCGTATTCGACAAGCTGGTCACGCGCCGGCGCGGCGGCTACTGCTTTGAACTCAATACGCTGCTCAGCGCCGGGCTGGGTGCGCTGGGCTACGAGGTCACGCCGCTGGCCGCGCGCGTGCGCTGGGGCGTGCCGGACGACGTGCCGACCATGACCTCGCACATGCTGCTGCGGGTGGAGGTAGCCCATCGCAGCTATCTGGTCGATGTGGGCTTCGGCGGCCCCACGCCGTTCCGTGCGATGCCGCTGTCCGAACCGGCCGACGATGGCTTTCCCTACCGGCTTGCGCCCTCGCCGGCGCAAGCCGGCACCAGCGCATTCCACAGCTACGACCTGCAGGCACGCGGCGATGCGGGCTGGATCCCGGTCTACCGGTTCGACCTGACGCCGCAGGCGCCGATCGATTTCGAGGCACGCAACTGGTATGTCTCGACGCACCCGGACAGCGTCTTCCTGCAGCGCCTGATGGCCGCGCGCACCGATGGCGGCACGCGCGTGACGCTGGCCAACGGCGAACTGGCCGAGCGCGCCCCGGACGGCAGCGTGCGCCGCGTTCACCTGCAGCATGCCGACGCCGTGGTGCAAACCCTGTCCGAGCGCTTCGGCATCGTGCTGGACGACGCGCTGCACCAGGGCCTGATGGCGGCGCTGCCTGGCTTGCTGGCGCCTGCGACGGCATCCGCCGGGGGCTGAATCGCAGCGGCTGCGCACTGCAGCATCGGGCTCCATGCACCGCGCGCATTGCCGGCAGAAAGAATGCTGATAAGGCCTGTAACCGCCACCCGGCGCTGTGGACGCGGCCATGGCCGCGCCACATAATGTCCCGGCGATGCTGCCTGCGGGCGCGTCCGCAGGACCACAGCGCGGCACCCCGCCGCCAGCACAAGCCGGCCAGCATCGCTGACGCCGGCGCAGCCATACAGGAGACTCCATGTCATTGTTCGATCTGACGGGCAAGGTTGCCATCGTCACGGGCTCTTCGCGCGGCATCGGCCGCGCCATCGCCGAGCAGATGGCCGTACAGGGCGCCAAGGTCGTGATTTCCTCGCGCAAGGCCGAGGCCTGCCAGGAAGTGGTGGATGCCATCAACGCCCGCCATGGCGCCGGCACCGCGATCGCAGTCCCGGCCAACATCTCTTCGAAGGACGACCTGCAGCGCCTGGTCGACGAGACCAACCGCGCCTTCGGCAAGATCGACGTGCTGGTCTGCAATGCCGCCTCCAACCCGTACTACGGGCCGATGAGCGGCGTCACCGACGACCAGTTCCGCAAGGTGCTGGACAACAACGTCATCTCCAACCACTGGCTGATCCAGATGGTGGCGCCGCAGATGATCGACCGCAAGGATGGCTCGATCATCATCGTGTCGTCGATCGGTGGCCTGCGCGGCTCGCCCACCATCGGGGTTTACAACATTTCCAAGGCCGCCGACTTCCAGCTGGCGCGCAACCTCGCGGTCGAGTTCGGGCCGCACAACGTGCGCGTGAACTGCATCGCGCCGGGGCTGATCAAGACCGACTTCGCGCGCGCGCTGTGGGAAGATCCCGAGCGCTACAAGCAGTCCACCCAGGGCGCCCCGCTGCGCCGCATCGGCGAGCCCATCGAGATCGCCGGCGCGGCCGTGTTCCTGGCCTCCGCGGCCAGCACCTTCATGACCGGCCAGGCCATGGTGGTGGACGGCGGCGTGACCATCTGAGCCTCAGACACGAGCGTTGCCAGGCGGCTGGCGCTGATTGCGCTGGCCGCTTTCCTGCATTTCCCCCAACCTGCAGTGCAGTTCCGGGAGGCAGTCCATGTCGAGCAATCCGCAGTCGGCCGGCACCTGGCCGGTCATGTCGCTGGCCGAGGCTCACGCCCGCCTGACCGCGCCGGGCGCGCCATTCGAAACCGAAACCCGCGTGATCCGCGGGATCCCCACCACGGTCTGGAAGAACGCGCCGCCCACGCTGCGCGAGCTGCTGCTGGCCACGCGCGCGTTTGCCGAACGCACCTTCGTGGTGTACGAGGACGAGCGCGTCTCCTACGATGCGTTCCTGCGCGCCGCCATCGCCATGGCCCACACGCTGGTGCGCGACGGCGTGCGCAAGGGCGACCGCGTGGCGCTGGCCATGCGCAACCTGCCCGAATGGCCGGTGGCGTTCTACGGCGCGCTGCTGACCGGCGCCATCGTGACCCCGCTCAATGCGTGGTGGACCGGCCAGGAGCTGGAATATGGCCTGGCCGATTCCGGCAGCCGCATTGCCATCGTCGATGCCGAGCGGCTCGACCGTATCCTCGAACACCTGCCGGGTTGCCCGGCGCTGGAACGCATCTACGTCTCGCGCGCGGGCACTGCGCCGGCCGAGCCGCGCGTGACGGCGCTGGAAAGCGTGATCGGCCCTTCGGCGAACTGGGCGACTCTGCCGGAGCAGACGCCGCCCGCGGTCGACATCGACCCCGACGACGACGCCACCATCTTCTACACCTCGGGCACCACCGGCAAGCCGAAGGGCGCGCTCGGCACGCATCGCAATTCCACCTCGGTGGCGGTGGCCGGCGGCTTCAGTCCGCTGCGCAACCTGCTGCGCCGGGGCGAGCCGATCCCGGCGCCGGATCCGGCCGCGCCGCAGAAATCGATGCTGCTGGCGGTGCCGTTCTTCCACGTCACCGGCTGCATGGCGGTGCTCAACGGCGCCATCGCCACCGGCGGCAAGATCGTGCTGCTGCACCGCTGGGACGCGCTGCGCGGCATGGAACTGATCGAGCGCGAGCGCTGCACCGCGGCCGGCGGCGTCCCCACTATCGCCTGGCAGATCCTCGAGCATCCCGAGCGCGGCCGCTTCGACCTGTCGTCGCTGGAGAACATCAACTACGGCGGCGCGCCCGCTTCGCCCGAGCTGGTCCGGCGTATCCGCGAGGTCTTCCCCATGGCCGCGCCGGGCATAGGCTGGGGCATGACAGAAACCTCGTCGACCTTCACCAGCCACAGTGCCGAAGAGTACGTGATGCGCCCGGACAGCAGCGGCCCGGCGTTGCCGATCGGCGAGATGAAGGTGGTGGACGGCCGCGGCCAGGCGCTGCCGCCCGGCGAAACCGGCGAGCTGATGGCGCGCGGCGCCAATGTCGTGCGCGGCTACTGGAACAAGCCCGAGGCCACCGCCCAGACCTTTGTCGACGGCTGGCTGCGCACCGGCGACATTGCCCGGCTGGATGATGAGGGCTACGTCTACATCGTCGACCGGATGAAGGACATGCTGATCCGCGGCGGCGAGAACATCTACTGCATCGAAGTGGAAAGCGCGCTGTACGAGCATCCCGCGGTCATGGATGCGTCGGTGGTCGGGCTGCCGCACCGGACCCTGGGCGAGGAGCCGGCCGCCGTGGTCAGCCTGAAGCCGGGCATGCAGGCGAGCGAAGCCGAGCTGCAGGATTTCGTGCGCGCGCGGCTGGCAGCGTTCAAAGTGCCGGTGCGTATCCTGATTTACCACGAGATGCTGCCACGCAATGCCAATGGCAAGATCATGAAATCGAACCTGCGCAAGCTGTTCGACGCCGCCGCTTAAGCCAGGGCAGCGCGACCGCATCGATCCGATTCCTCACCAGGAAAAACAAATTGACGGACCAAGCCAAGCCGGATTCCTCCCTCTTCCACCCCATGCGGATGCTGGGCGCGGCAGCGCTCGCCGCGCTGCTGGCCGGCTGCGCCGCCGGTGGCACCAACCTGGCCGCCGTGCCGGAGCTGCGGCCCGGCGTTCCGGCCGGCTACCTCGCCGCCGATGCGCGTCCCGACAGCCTGAAGCTGCTGCCCGCGCCGCCGGCGCAGGGTTCGGCCGCGCTGGCGCTGGACGAGGACGCCGCGCGCCAGGCCGGTCCGCTGCGCGGTTCGCCACGCTGGCAACTGGCGTCCGACGATGCCGTGCTGACGTTCCCGCAGGCCGCCAGCACCTTTTCATGCGCGCTGGGCGTGCCCGTCGGCGAGAAGGACACGCCTTACCTGAACATGCTGCTGCGCCGCAGCCTGGTCGATGCCGGCCTGTCCACGTACAAGGCCAAGGATCATTACAAGCGCACCCGCCCGTTCGTGGCCACCAAGACCCCGATGTGCACGCAGGCCGAAGCCGCCAAGCTGGAGAAGGATGGTTCCTACCCGTCCGGCCACAGCGCCATCGGCTGGGCCTGGGCGCTGATCCTGACCGAGATCGAGCCGGCGCGCGCCAATGAGCTGCTGGCGCGCGGCCAGGCCTTCGGGCAAAGCCGCGTGGTCTGCAACGTGCACTGGCAGAGCGATGTCAACGCTGGCCGCACCATGGCGGCGGCCACGGTGGCACGGCTGCATGCCGATCCCACCTTCCGTGCCGACCTCGAACGGGCACGCAGTGAGGTGGCTGCCGCACGCGCCGCGGGTGCGCGGCCATCGCGCGATTGCCAGGCGGAGACCGCGGCGCTGGCCCGTTGATGACGGGCCAGCGCCGGTGCGCTTATTTCACCGGAATCACCGTGCCGGCCGGAACCGGCACGGCGGTCACGCTGTTCTGCGGGCTGCCGCTGACGATGCGGTCCGAATACGTCAGGTAGACCAGCGTATTGCGCTTGCGGTCGACCGCGCGCACCACGTGCAGCGCCTTGAACAGGATCGACATGCGCTCGGAGAACACATTGTCCTGCTGCTTGATCGGCGCCTTGAAGCCGATCGGCCCCACCTGCCGGCAGGCGATCGAGGCCTCGGGCGGGTCTTCGGCCATGCCGAGCTGGCCCTTGATGCCGCCGGTGCGGGCGCGCGACACGTAGCAGGTGACGCCGTCCACCTGCGGGTCGTCATAGGCTTCGATCACGACCTTGTCGGAGCCGGTCATGCGGAAATTGGTGCTGACGCTGCCGATCTCCTCGGCACTGGCCCCCGTGGCGGCGCTGGCGCAGGCGGCGACAAGCAGGAGGCGAACGAGTGGATGTTGGGACTTCATGGCTGTATCGCGCATCGGCACTCAGTTCACCGACGACTTGATGTCGCCGTGGCGCTTTTCCATTTCCTGGCGCAGCGCGCGACGCTGCTGCGCGGCGGCAAAGCGCTGGCGCTCGACCTCGTCGCGCGGCTCCAGCGGCGGCACCTCGGCGGGGGTGCCGTTGTCGTCCACTGCCACCATGGTGAAATAGCAGCTGTTGGTATGGCGCACCAGCTTGCTGCGGATGTTCTCGGTCACCACCTTGATGCCGATCTCCATCGAGCTGCGGCCGGTGTAGTTGACCGATGCCAGGAAGGTCACCAGCTCGCCCACGTGGATGGGCTGGCGGAACACCACCTGGTCCACCGACAGCGTGACCACGTAGCGGCCGGCGTAGCGGCTGGCGCAGGCATACGCCACCATGTCCAGGTACTTGAGGATGGTGCCGCCGTGGACGTTGCCGGAGAAGTTGGCCATGTCCGGCGTCATCAGCACGGTCATGGAAAGCTGGTGGGACAGGTCATTCATGATGCGGGTTACGAAGATTGCGGGGGCGGGATTGCCGGCTGCGGGCGCCGGCAGTTTAACCCGGATCGCCGCGCCGTTGCCCGCGGCATGGTGCCGAGTGCCGGCCGCTGCCCCGCCAGGCCCGGCGCACAAAAAAAGCGGCCTGCCAGGCCGCTTCTTTCGCTATGGACGCAAACTGCTTACTTTTTCTTGTTCACGGCGTCCTTGAAACCCTGGCCTGCCGAGAACTTGACCGTCTTGGCGGCCGGAATCTTGATGGTTTCGCCGGTGCGCGGATTGCGGCCGGTACGGGCAGCGCGCTTGCCGGCGCTGAAGCTGCCAAAACCCACCAGCGTTACAGAATCGCCCTTTGCCACTGCCTTCTTGATACTGTCCAGCGCTGCGTTGAGCGCACGCTCGGCGGCGGCATTGCTCAATTCTGCTTCCGCGGCGATGGCCGATACCAGTTCACCTTTATTCATGGCTGATTTCCCTTGTTGGTCGTCGTCACCGATGTGCATGCCTCGCGGCAGGCCATCGATCGGCGCAGTCTAATCTGCCCTTCGCGCGTTGAGCAATCCCCAGTGGCACCAATGCGACAAAAAAACCCGCAAATCCTTGCTTGAGGCCGGTTAGCGGGCAATTTCCAATGCTGTTCGCGCTTGCCAGGCACCGGTTTTTGCCGGGCCCGGGCGGCCGCCTGGAATTGCACCCCCAAAACTAGCCAGCATAGGACAGATTCCCCTAAATGGGGCGACGCACCACAACGGGTCGCGCGTTGCCCCCTTGGCCGCTCCATTCTGGCGCAGCCCGGTCCAGCCACTGGCAACAGGCCGGCGTCGCCTTGCCCACGGGATGGACCGCGTGCGGCATGCCGGTGCGGTTTCTTACCCTGCACGGTGCAAGCGGCACCAGGATGCAGCCGTCTCTGGAACGCTTTTTGCGTACTGGTGCGCCCATTTTGAGCATGAGGTCACTATGGACAACTGGAAGACCGGCACCGACGCGCTCTTCATCCTGCTTGGCGCCATCATGGTGCTGGCCATGCACGCCGGCTTTGCGTTCCTCGAACTGGGCACGGTACGCAAGAAAAACCAGGTCAATGCGCTGGTGAAGATCCTGGTGGATTTCGCGGTTTCCACCGTCGCCTATTTCTTTATCGGCTACACCATTGCCTACGGGGTGCAGTTCTTTTCCGGCGCCGAAACCCTGGCCCAGAAAAATGGCTACGAACTGGTCAAGTTCTTTTTCCTGGCGACCTTTGCCGCGGCGATTCCGGCGATTATCTCCGGCGGCATTGCCGAACGCTCGCGTTTCAATCCGCAGCTGGTCGCCACTTTCGTACTGGTGGGTTTTGTCTACCCGTTTTTCGAGGGCATGGTTTGGAACCAGCGCTACGGCGTGCAGGACTGGATCGCGCGCGTGGCCGGCGCGCCCTTCCACGACTTTGCCGGTTCGGTGGTGGTGCATGCGCTGGGCGGCTGGATTGCGCTGCCGGCGGTGCTGCTGCTTGGCGCGCGTCGCGGCCGCTACCAGAAGGATGGCCGCATCAGCGCACATCCGCCCTCGAACATCCCGTTCCTGGCGCTGGGCGCCTGGATTCTTGCGGTGGGCTGGTTCGGCTTCAACGTGATGAGCGCGCAGACTGTCGACAAGGTCAGCGGCCTGGTTGCGATCAACTCGCTGATGGCCATGGCCGGTGGCACGCTGGCCGCCTGGCTGGCCGGACGCAACGATCCGGGCTTCGTCTACAACGGGCCGCTGGCCGGCCTGGTGGCGGTCTGCGCGGGCTCGGACCTGATGCATCCGCTGGGCGCGCTGGTCACCGGTGCCGTGGCAGGCGCGCTGTTCGTCTATATGTTCACGCTGGCGCAAAACAGATGGCATATCGACGATGTGCTGGGCGTGTGGCCGCTGCACGGGCTGTGCGGCGCCTGGGGCGGCATCGCCGCGGGCATCTTCGGCGCGAAGGCGCTGGGCGGCCTTGGCGGGGTGGCGCTCGGCGCGCAGTTGCTCGGCACCTTGCTTGGCATCGTGGTGGCGCTGGCCGGCGGCACGCTGGTCTATGGCACGCTGAAGCGGCTGGTGGGCATCCGTCTCGACGCCGAGGGCGAGTTCAACGGCGCCGACCTGACGCTGCACCGGATTTCCGCCACCCCCGAGCGCGAAACCAACTGGTAATACCCGCCAGCGCCTTTCCGATATAAACAGACGAGCCGCGCAACGCGCCTTGTCTTAACAATTATTTGCTTGCACTTCCGCGCACGGCCTCTCAATAATTGCCGTGCCCGGGAATTGCGCGCAACGCGCAGGGGCTCGCACGCCGCAGCCGGCTGGTTTGGGGGATGTTGGGCCGGCGGCTGGCCGGTTACACCAACACCAAAGGAATACGCCGATGGACGCCTCTACCTTCGACAACCTCAAGACCCTGGTGGTCTCCTACGCCACCGAATTCGGCGTCAAGATCCTGGCGGCCCTCGCCTTCTGGGTCATTGGCCGCTGGCTGATCCACTTTGTCGTGCGCCTGGTGCAGAACGCGCTCGGCAAGCAGAAGGTCGATCCGACGCTGCTGCGCTATGTCGGTTCCATCGTCACCGTGACGCTGAACGTCGTGCTGGTGATCGGCATCCTCGGCTACTTCGGCATCCAGACCACTACCTTTGCCGCGCTGATCGCGGCCGCCGGCGTGGCCATCGGCATGGCCTGGTCGGGGCTGATGGCAAACTTCGCCGCCGGCGCCTTCCTGGTGGTACTGAGGCCGTTCAAGGTGGGCGACTTCGTCACCATTGGCGGCGTGACCGGAACCGTGCGCGAAATCGGCCTGTTCGCCACCACGCTGGACACGCCGGACAATGTCCAGACCGTGATCGGCAACAACAAGATCTTCAGCGACACCATCCAGAACTTCACCGCCAATGCGTTCCGGCGCGTGGAACTGAAAGCGCAGCTGGCAGGCAGCACCGACGTGGCCGAGGCGGTGGCGCTGCTGAAGACCCGCATCGCCGAGATCCCCAACGTGCTGGCCGAACCGCCGGTCGACGTCGAAATTCTCGAGTTCACGCTGGTCGGCCCGGTGCTGGCGGTGCGGCCCTATTGCCATAACGACCATTACTGGCAAGTCTATTTCGACACCAACCGCGTCATCCGCGAATGCTTCGGCCAGGCCGGCTACGCCGCGCCGATGCCGGCGCACATGGTGGTGGTGCAACAGGCCGGGGTGCCGCACGCCGCCGCGGAGCAAGCCGCGGCACAGCAAGCGGCCTGAACCGACACGGCCGCGGATTCAGCGGGTGCCCGGGCGCGCGCGTGCGCCCGAGCGCCCGTAATGGCGCATCAGCACCGCACCGGCGCCGCAGGCCGCCATCACCACGCCCAGCGGCAGCGCGCTGCCGTCGCGCCACACGCTGACCGCGGCGCCGCCGAGCGTGCCGAGCGAAAACTGCAGCGTGCCCATCAGCGCCGAAGCCGTGCCGGCGCGGTGCCCCTGGTGCGCCAGCGCCAGCGCCGAAGCGTTGGGCGAGACGCAGCCCAGCGCACCGATAAACACGAAGAACCCGCCCAGCAGCACCGGCAGCACCGCCATCCCCGCCAGCGCGGCCAGCGCCAGCACCAGCCCCGCAGCCAGCGCCGCCAGCAGCGTGGCCCCCAGCACCTGGTCGAGCGAACGCCCGCGCACCAGCCGGGCATTGAGCTGCGACATCGTGATCAGCCCGAGCGCATTGGCGCCGAACACAAAGCCGTAGTGCGATGGCGCGATGCCGTGCAGTTCGATCAGCACGAAGGGCGAGCCCGAGATATACGCAAACATGCCCGCCGAGCCGAAGCCGGCCGACAGCGAATAACCCAGGAATTCCCGATCGCGCAGCAGTTCCGCGTAGCTGCGGGAGACGGTGCCGAGCCGCAGCGGCGCTACATGGCCGCGGTCCAGCGATTCCTCCATGCGCAGGTGGACCAGCAGCAGGATCAGCAGGCCGGCCCCCGCCAGCACCCAGAAGATGGCGCGCCAGCCCGATACGGTCAGCACCGCGCCGCCGACGATTGGCGCCAGGATCGGCGCCACCCCCATCACCAGCATCAGCGAGGAAAACGCCCGCGCCGATTCATGCGCCTCGAGCCGGTCGCGGATCACCGCACGGGCCATGACCATGCCGGCGCAGCCCCCAAGCGCCTGCAGGAAGCGCCATAGCATCAGCGCTTCCACGTTGCGCGCCAGCGCGCAGCCCACCGCGGCGATGATGTAAAGACATAGCCCGACATAGAGCGGCGGCTTGCGCCCGAAGCGGTCGCTGAAGGGACCATAGAAGGCCTGTCCGAGCGCCAGCCCGACCAGGAAGGTGCCGAGCGTCAGCTGGACCTGCCCGATGTCGACGCCCAGGTCGCCCGCCAGTGTCGGGAAACTCGGCAGGTACATGTCGATCGACAGCGGCGCGATCGCCATCAGCGAGCCGCAGATCAGCAGCCAGGCAGGGAAACGCGGCGTCGGCGCGGCGCTTTGGGAAGGAGGCATGGAGGACAGTATCCGAGGGCGATGGCGCTGCCGTGCGCGGCCGTGCGGCACGGGCAGCCCCGTGGAAAGACGCAATTGTTGCACAACATAACCAATGCAGCCGCCCAGGCGGCGACGTTGGCATGCGTCCGGTTGGCGCAGAAAAACCGCCCTGCCAGATCGCATCGCCGGAGTCGGGTTCGGCAAAGCTGGCAAACCTGGCAGGATTGGTGAATAGTGGTGACAGGCCCTGGTGTTCATGGGCATTGCATGGCGGCATCGCTACGACGCTGGCGGGGCGCGACTTTCATGCGCGCCGGGGTGGAGGGTACAATGCCAGCCTGTCGGCGTAAGACTCGCCGTCGGCCTCGCAGAGAGGGACGACAGTACAGGTCCCCGCAACATTAGCCTGCATGAGAATACGACAAACGCCGCTTTCCGCTTCGCTAGGCACCGCCGCTTTCGTGGTCGTGCTGCTGCTGCCGCTGCCCCAGACGGCCCAGGCGGCGCCGGCGCAGTTGCGCAATGCCAGCGTCCCGCTGCTGGTGCCCGCGGCCGACGAAGCCGATCCCGTGGCGCGCATGCTCAAGGGCGCGGCCACCGGGCAGAACACCGGCGCCGCCGGCGTGCCCGAACTGCTGCGCAACGCCACCCGCCCCGACAACGTGCTGGCGCGCGCCTGCCGCCAGCTCAACGATGCCCTGCCGATCGAGATCGACGGCGAGACCCGCCTGCGCCGTTGCCAGTCGGTTCCGGGCAAACACGTATTGTTCCAGCTGGAACTGACCAACTACCGTGGGCCGATGCTGGACCTGGCCAGCTTCGAGGTCAACTACGCCGCGCCGCTGCAGCGCAATATCTGCGCCAACCGCGATGTCGAGATCCTGACCAAGCTGGGCGTCAGCATGTTGTTCCGCTACATGACCCGCAAGGACCGCGGCGAGCGCCGCATCGGCGACGTCTATATCAACGGCCCGATCTGCAGCGCAGCGCTGCGCTGACAGCAACCTGCCGCAAGCAAAAAAAAACGGCCCGCATCAGCGGGCCGTTTTTTTCAGGCAACTCGCTTCATGCCGCGCGCGGGCGCAGCGGCACCACGTTGGCGGCGCGCCGCACCAGCATGCGCGTGTCCTTCCAGCCGGCGTCGGCCAGCGGCGAGCCCCACACCAGTTCATGCAGGCGCGCCAGCGCGAACGGGTTGCCCAGCAGCACGTGCTTCTGCGCCGGCGTGAGCGCGCGCGGCCCGTGCGTCAGCGCATGCTCGACCAGGCTCTCGTGGCGCTTGCGGGCCGATTCCGGCTGCACCACGCGCGGCGTCGCGGTGGCGCACATCAGCGCGTTGGTGACCGGATCCACCACGGCGTCGACGAAGTTGGGCGTTTCGGCGGCATTTTCGACATGCTGCTGGGTTTCGACGATCTCGCGCGGCACCAGCGTTTCCTCCGGGATCATGAACAGCCCCGCGTTGCGCGAAGCGCGGCCCAGCGAGACCCGCGACAGCATTACCGACAGCGGGATCGACAGCGCCAGCGAGCCGACGATCGGCAACAGCCACAGCACATAAGACGGGTTCAGCCAGTACACCAGCCCGCCCCACGCCAGTCCCAGCGCGGTATGCCAGCCGTGGCGGCGGAACGCTTCGCCCCAGGTAGTCTCGGCGTCCTCGCGCGGCGGCGATTTCCACGAGATGCCCCAGCCGCTGTACGCCGCGACCACGAACTTGGTGTGGAACAGCATGCGCGTAGGCGCCAGCAGCGCGGACAGCAGCACCTCGATCAGCATGCTGGCAAACAGCTGCACTGCGCCGCCGTAGCGCCGCGCCTGCTTCATCAGCAGCGCCACGCTGGCGAGCTTGGGCAGGAACAGCAGCGTGGCCGTGGCCGAGAACAGCGCCAGCGCCTTTTCCGGATGCCACTCGGGCCAGGTCGGGAACAGCTGGTACTGCTGCGTGAAGTATTCCGGCGGCACCAGCGCGTGCTTGGCCAGCATCGCCGTCGACAGCAGCAGGAACAGCAGCCACAGCGGCGCCGACAGGTACGCCATGATCCCGGTCAGGAACACCGCGCGGTGCACCACGTGGAAGCCCTGCTTGAGCCACAGCCGGAAGTTCATCAGGTTGCCCTGGCACCAGCGGCGGTCGCGCTTGACCTCGTCGAGCAGGTTGGGCGGCAGCTCTTCGTACGAGCCCTCGAGGTCGTAGGCAATCCACACGCCCCAGCCGGCACGGCGCATCAGCGCGGCCTCGACAAAGTCGTGCGACAGGATCTCGCCCGACAGCGGGCCGCGGCCCGGCAACGGCGCCAGCGCGCAGTGTTCGATGAACGGCTTGACGCGGATGATGGCGTTGTGGCCCCAGTAGTGCGATTCGCCCAGCTGCCAGTAGTGCAGACCGGCGGTGAACAGCGGCCCGTACACACGGGTGGCGAACTGCTGCACGCGCGCATACAGCGTCTCGCGGCCCACCGCCAGCGGCGCGGTCTGGATGATGCCGGCACCCGGGTTGGCTTCCATCAGCCGCACCAGCGTGGCCAGGCAGTCGCCGCTCATCACGCTGTCGGCGTCGAGCACCACCATGTAGCGGTACTTGCTGCCCCAGCGGCGGCAGAAATCGGCCACGTTGCCGGTCTTGCGTTTCACGCGGTGGCGGCGCCAGCGATAGAAGATGCGGCCGAAGCCGCCGACCGCGCGGCACAGTTCCATCCAGGCATCGTGCTCGGCGGTGCGCAGGTCCGGATTGCCGCTGTCCGACAGCACGATGAAATCGAAGTTGGCCAGGTGCGGCGTGCGCGACAGCGATTCATAGGTGGCGCGCAAGCCCGCGAAGACGCGCGTCACGTCTTCATTGCAGATCGGCATGATGATCGCGGTGCGGGCCTCGGGCGCGATCGGCGCGTCGGGCCGGTCCGGCACCGCCGAGCGCGAGATCAGATGCTTGTCGCCGCCCTTGGCCAGCACCAGGAAGCCCATCATCGCGGTCCAGAAACCGGCGGACACCCATGAGAACAGGATGGCGAACAGCACCAGGATGGCAATCTCGAGCGGATCGGCACCGTGGTACGGCAGCACGTTGGTCATGAAGTACGTGGCCAGCACGGTCTGGAGCGCGACCAGTGCCAGCAGCACCCAGCGCCGGTGCGAGCCGGCGGGGTGCCATTTGCCTTCGGCGTCGGGCCCGTCGTGCAGGGTGTCCCAGGTTTCGGGCACCGGCGGGCGGCCCAGCATGCGGCGCCACGTGTTGCGCAGCCAGCCGGTGACGATATGCGGCGGCCACTGGCGCGGCACCATCGAGCTGCGCTCGGGCGCGGGGCCGGTGTCGGCCTTCACGGTGCCGTCTTCGCGCCGGCGCAGCAGCGGCGCGCCGCCGACCTGCGGATTGCCGTAGGCCATGGCGAAACGCCGCTGCACCGAGGCGTAGGCGCTGCTGCCGTGCGCCGGCGGCGCTTCCTTGCCGGCCAGGCGCGACTGCAGGCGCGTGATCGCTTCCTGCGCGTCGCGGCCATCGGCCGTGACCGGGATCACCGGCGTCACCGAAGCCAGCGGCGTGGCGGGTGCCGCCGCGGCGGCCATGCCGGCGCTGTCGGCCAGCAGTTCGCTGCGCACTTCAGGCGATACGGGCAGGCGGTCGAGATAGCGCTCGCATGCCGCCGCCTGGGCCGGTCGCTGCTTTAGGCGGGGGGTAAGATGTAGCTCCACGTCTCGGACAGGGTTGTATTGCCGTTGCGAAGATAGCCGCGCAACTCTACCGGCTTGGTTTCGTCCTTGCGGCGCATCAGCATGGTCATGCGCCAGCCGCCGGTCGCGTCATTGCGCTGCACCGACGTCTTCAACAGCTCGCCGTTGGCATCGGCCGAAACCACCGGGTCGATGCGAACGTCCGCCGGCAGCCTGCGGAAGGCCGGGCCTTCGAAGTCCACCACCAGCGAAAAGCTCGTGTCCTCCTTGCTGCGGGTCTGGCCCTGGCCCAGGCGGGTCTGGGTCACCCACGACAGCGGCGGCTCTTGCTCGCCGTCCTTCTGCCACAGCAGGCGGTATTCATAGTCGAAAGCCTGCTTCGGCTTGGGCGGGTTGTCGGGCACCCAGTACGCGACGATGTTGTCGTTGGTTTCGTCCGGCGTCGGAATCTGCACCAGCTCGACCCGGCCCGAGCCCCAGTTGCCGCGCGGCTGCACCCAGCCGCTGGGCCGGCGCTCATACCACGCGCCGATCTCCTGGTAGCTGTTGAAGCTGCGGTCGCGCTGCATCAGCCCGAATCCCTGCGGATTGGTCGCCGCGAACGACGTTACCAGCAGCCGCTTGGGATTGACCAGCGGACGCCAGACCCACTCGCCGGTGCCGAGGTGAATCGACAGGCCGTCCGAGTCATGCACCTCCGGGCGGAAATCCTGCGCCGGCGCCGGCTGGTTCTCGCCGAACAGGTACATGCTGGTCAGCGGCGCCAGGCCAAGCTTGGTCACGTTCTCGCGCAGGTAGAGGCGCGACTTGACCTCCATCGCGGTCTCCGCGCCGGGCTTGATGGTGAAGCGGTACGCCCCGCTCATGCGGCGCGAATCCATCAGCGCATGGATGGTGATTTCCTTGGCATTGGCGCCCGGGCGCTCGATCCAGTATTCGACGAAGCGCGGGAACTCCTCGCCCGAGTTGAGCGCGGTATCCACCGCCAGGCCGCGCGCCGAGAGCCCGTACCACTGATCCTTGCCGAGCGCGCGGAAGTAGCTGGCGCCGAGGAACGACGCCAGCTCGTCCTTGCGCTTGCCCTGGTTCAGCGGATACAGGATGCGGAAGCCGGCATAGCCCAGCCCTTTCAGCTTGGCGGCATCGACCTTGTGCGGGCCGTAGTTGAACGCGGAGGGGTCGAAGCGGAATTCGCGCACGCTGTTGCCCACCACTTCATGGATGCGCACGGGCTGGTCGAACACCATGCCCTCGTGGAAGAACGACAGCTCGAACGGCGAACGCGTGCCGCGCCAGGCGAAGCGCTCGGGCTTGTACTCGATCTCGCGGTAGCGCTCGTAGGTCAGCTCGCGCAACTCGCGCGGCAGGTTCTGGGCCGGCGCCTTGTAAGGCGACGCCGCCAGCTGGCGCGCGCGCGAGGCGACGGTGTCGAAGTCGAACGCATGGGCCGCCATCGCACACAGTGCCAGCGCACCGCCGCCGAGCCAGGCCGCGATCCGCGCTCCAGCGCGCGCGGCGCGGCGGCGCGCCCCCGGCCCGGCAGCGGGCAAGGTAAACGGTACGGCTATTCGTGGCGTGGCGATCTGTGACATGTATGCCAGGGTGAGCGGTTGAATCGGAGTGGCCGGCATCGGCGGCCCGAACGATGAAGGACACGGCAAGAGATGAGCCCGGCGCCGAGTGGCGAGGCCCTGACGCGGGGCAGGTTGCCCGCGGGGCACCGTGTCCGGGTTGTTGCGATGCGCAATAAACCATAGCAATTCGAGACGCGAAAGTCACGTTTCGATCACGCAAGGTTTGAAACAAAATGTTGGCCACGTAGCCCGAAAGCCGCTCCACGCATGGCTTTGCGGGCGATCAGGTCACATCGCCGCGAGCCTCGGCACGGTCAGCCTCGATCGGCCGCCCCGGTCGCGCACCGATGCGGGCCGGAACGCGCCCGGCCCGTTTAATACACTGTTACTTTTTGGCGCCTTCGCTGTAGGGATCGAACTTGCCGCTCTTGGCGCCTTCGGAATAGGGATCGAACTTGCCGCTGTTCATGCCGCCCTGGCTGAACGAGTCGAACGATTTCTGCGCGCCACCCTGGATCGGTTCCATCTGGTCGGGCCTGGCGCCCGGGTTCAGCGCGGTCACGTTGTCGCTTTTTGCGCCGTCGGTGTAGGGGCTGAACTTGTCCTGCTTCGCCCCGTCGGTGTAGGGATTGAACTTGTCCTGCTTGGCACCGTCGGTGTACGGACTGAACTGGTCGGCCTTGCCCGCGATCTGGGCGTGCACCGTGCCGAAGGCGCAGGCGACGGCCAGGCCGATTGTGAGATAGCGCAGCGTCATGGGATCTCCTTTCGCAGGAATGGACGTCCGTCGTGCAGCGGCACGATGGGACAGAAATCAACGCTAGGTCAGGGGCACGCAGGTGTCAACCGCGGCCCGGTGGCCGCAGTGGCCAGACACGTCGGCAACCGTCGTCCCCCGCACCGCATTGCGCTTACAATGCCACTCGAACGCCACCATGTAGCTACAAGGAACCGTCATGCTGACTCGGCAAACCTCACCCTCCGGCAGCCTCGCCCGCCCCACCCTGCGTGCCGCAATCGCAGGCGCGCTGGGGGCCGTGCTGCTCTGCGCCGCGCCCGCGCAGGCGTACTTCGACAACTACCTGAGCGGCACCATCATCGGCACGCTCAACGACAAGGAAGGCGCGTCGCTGGCCAAGTCGGTGCGTACCGCGCTGAACGATACGGCCGATGGCCAGTCGGTGGCATGGACCTATCCGGCAGCGGGACGGCGCCAGCAGATCGACGGCACCATCAGCCCGGTCGAGAGCAAGACCGACAAGGGCCAGCCCTGCCGGCGCCTGAAGTCAGAGCTCAAGCGCGGCAGTGCCGAAGAGCACTGGAGCGGCTGGTTCTGCAAGCAATCCAACGGACAATGGAAGTCGCGCCACGTGGGCGATTAAGCTGGCTGGCAGCAGGCAGTGCCGCGCGGCCGCGGTTTAGCGGCACAGCTTGCGCAGCAACTCCCCGGCGATGGTGCCGGGGCCGGCCACCTGGAAGGTGCCGGACTGCGGCGCGCGGATGGTATAGAGCGATTCGCCGCGCGCAAAGCGCTTGCTGTAGAGGGTCTGCTCGACCACGGCAAACATCGACGTGGCACAGTTCAGCACCATGCGCTTGAGCGAGGAACGGATCGGTTCGCCGCTCGCGGTGCGGATCACGCCTGACGGCGAATTGCGCATCACCACCACGCCCACCTGCGTACCCTGGCGGCGCACCGCCGACTGATCGAAATAAGAAATCACGCCATTGGCGCCCATCAGCGGCAGCCAGCGCTGCGGGTCCGGCGCACCGGGATCGGGCGCGGCCACCAGGCGGCAACCTTCCCTTGGTGTGGAGCGGAACACGGTGCCGGAGCCAGGAACCTGGCACTCGTAAAGGCCGGCGGCAGCCGGCCGGGATGCAGAGGCCGGCGCCACGTCGATGGCCGGCACAGCGCCGTCATCGGCGTGCGCCTGCGGCAGGGCCAGGCCGAACACGCAGCCGGCCAGCGCGGCTGCGTGTCGAAACATGCGGAACATCATGGAATTACCCTCATGTAGACGGGAAAAAGCGATCCGCATTGTCGCACACGATGCATGCATTGCGGCGCGCGGGCACGCCCCGATCCATGCATCGCGACGGCCTTCAGCCGTGCAGGCGTCGCCAGGCGACCAGGTCCTCGATGGTCAGCACCGGCAAGCGGTACATCCCGGCAAAGGCCAGCGCTTGCGCGCGCCGCGCCATGGTGCCATCCGGATTCATCAGCTCGCACAGCACCGCCGCGGGAGACAGCCCCGCCATGCGCGCCAGGTCGACTGAACCTTCGGTATGGCCGCGGCGCTCGAGTACGCCGCCGTCGCGCGCCACCAGCGGGAACACATGGCCGGGGCTGACCACGGCATCGGCGCCGGCGTCCTCGGCAATCGCCGCGCGGATGGTAGTGATCCGGTCAGCCGCGCTGACCCCGGTGCTGACGCCCTCGCGGGCCTCGATCGACACGGTGAAGGCGGTGCCGTACTGGCTGCGGTTGTGCTCGACCATCGGCCGCAGGCCCAGGCTGCGCACCTTGTCCGTCGGCAGGCACAGGCACACGATGCCGCTGCATTCGCGAATCATCATGGCCATGTTGGCCTGGGTCAGGCGCTCGGCGGCAAGGATCAGGTCGGCCTCGTTCTCGCGGTCGTCGTCATCGAGCAGCACTACGGGCCGGCCCTCGCGCATGGCCTCGAGGGCCTGTTCGATGCGCAACTCCAGCGCGCGCGGGTGGGCGCCAGCCATCGTATCGACAGTGGCACTGGGGTTGGCATCCGCGGACACCGCGGGGGCAATGGCTTCGGTGGAAAAGCTAGACATGAAACGCTCCTGGCTCAGCATCAATGGGCGTTCCAGGGGAAGGTTCAACGGAACTGCAAGGCCCGCGCGCCATGCCGAGTGCACGCGCACGAACCGCCGCGCCCTGCGCGCGCAAGGCTCGGCAAACCACGGGCCAGGCAAGCGCCAGGCCACGCGGGCAAGCTCCGTCCATCTTCTTTCATCCGGACTATGACCGTCGGCCCTGGCTTCTCACCAGGTCTGCTGACCTCGCACGGGAATGCGAGCGCTCGCGGGCTCGCCGGACACGCGCTGCGCGTCGCGGCATACCGCCGGTGGGGACTTTCACCCCGCCCTGAAGACGTAACGTAAACCGGGCCGGCCAGACGGCCGGCACCGGCCCGCGCATGTTAGCACGATTGTTCTTTGTCACTGCGCGCCGCGCGCCAAGACCGTATCCTGCTGCGGTCCGCGTCGTGGCACCGGTCACGTTCGGCCTCGGCAACGTGCCTTCTCATGTACTACAAATAGGGTAAGGAGGCAGTGCCTGAGGGCTGCAAGCGCCGGTTTTTCCATGGCTTGCCTGACAACAACGCAGCATCTTTTCAGCGTGCTTCCCATGCGCCGACCCGACCAAGAAGCCAGACAAGACAGCCATGCGAGTTGCATCCCCCTCCTTCCAACTTTCTCCGCGCGGCAGTGGCGGCGGCCGCGCCGCGCCGCCATGGCGGCGCTGCTTGCGCTGGCCGGGTGCCTGAGCACAGCCGCGCGCGCGGCGCCTGCTATCCAGCTTGGCTACGGCTTCGACGACAGCCATCACGTGCAAAAGGCGGAGATCGCCATGCTGTGGGATTCGGGCCTGGCGTGGGGCAACCCGCAGGGCTGGCAGGTCGACCTGCAATGGGAGGTCAATGTTGCGCGCTGGCTCAGCGACAGCAACAACAATCCTAACGATCTGTGGGAGTTCGGCGCGTCGCCGGTGGTGCGGATCGCATGGTGGCGCCACAGCTGGGTGCCGTTCATGGAGCTGTCGGTGGGCGCGCGGCTGCTGAGCGGCACCCGCACCTCCGACGATCACGTCATCTCCAGCGCGTTCCAGTTCTCGGAATACGCCGGCCTTGGCGTGATGCTCGGCAAGGACCGCAACTTTGCCGCGGGCTACCGCATCCAGCATCTGTCCAATGGCGGCATCAAGGAGCCCAACCCTGGCACCACCTTCCACGTCATCTACCTGCGCTACCGCTTCTGACAGGCCCATCGTGCGCCGCGCCCTGCGTCTCAAACAGGACCCGCGTGGCGTCGTCGGCCGGGAAGAAGCATTCGATGCGCAGTTCCTGCAGCGTGACGTCCTGCGGAATGCCGAGCGTGGTCAGCGTCGAGAACAGCGACGCGCGGAACGCCCCCGCGTGCAGCACCACCGGCAACAACGGCGGCGGCGGGCCGTCGCTGCCGTCATCCTCGGGCAGCAGCACGCCGCCCGGGCCGACCATGTCCGGATGCCAGTCGGCGATGCGCGCGAACAGCGCGCGCGCGGTCTGGTCGTGCGCCTGCACCTGCAGCTCCTGCCAGACGCGCCGCAAGAGGTAACGGCCCACCTGCCGCGCATTCTCTATGACCGGCCACAGGCCGTCCGGATCGAACACCGTCAGCATCAGGTTGATCCGGTGCGGATCGTCGGCCAGCGATGCCGGCGGGCGGCCGCCGAGCAAGGTGTCGAACATGCGGCGGTAGGCGGGATTGGCATCGACCAGGTTCCAGAAGCGGTCCAGCACCACGGCCGGGTACGGCTCCTGCTTGGCCAGGATCAGGGCGATGGCCTGCTGCACCATTTGCAACGGCGGCGCGGTCAGCGCGTGTTCGCTGTAAGCCGGGGCGAAGCCGCTGGCGAGCAGCAGCCGGTTGCGCTGGCGCAGCGGCACGCCGAGGCGCTCGGCCAGCGCCAGCACCATCTCGCGGCTGGGTCGGGCGCGCCCGGACTCGAGGAAGGAGATGTGGCGCTGCGAGACCCCGGCGGCCAGCGACAATGCCAGCTGGCTGTAGCCGCGCTTGCCGCGCCAGTAACGCAACAGTCCGGGGAAGTCGAGAGTGGCCTCGGAGGCAGGGGTGAGCGTTTCCATGCGGGCTATTACAGCATGGCGGCGGCCTCGGCGCGAATACCTGGCAGGTAATCGCAGCCATCCATTGAGGTAGCCGATGGCCGGAAACGCGCCACCGTTTGCGGCGGGCGCATCACAGTGGCGATGTCGTGTAACAGGCGAATGGTATGCTTGATCTTTTCAGACACCCGGCGCGCAGAGGGCGCGCACCCTGATGGAAATTGCCATATTACTGGCGCTGATTCTGCTGAACGGCCTGTTTGCGATGTCCGAGATTGCACTCGTTACAGCCCGCAAGGCACGCCTGCAACGCCAGATCGAGAACGGCGACCGCGGCGCCATTGCCGCGGCCGAGCTGGGCGAGGACCCGACCCGCTTCCTCTCGACCGTGCAGATCGGCATCACCTCGATCGGCGTGCTCAACGGCGTGGTCGGCGAATCGACGCTGGCGCAGCCGCTGGGCGTGTGGCTGCAGGGTTTCGGCATCTCGCAAAGCACCGCCGGCTATGTAGCCACCGCGATCGTGGTGGCCGGCCTGACCTATTTTTCCATCGTGCTGGGCGAACTGGTGCCCAAGCGCCTGGGCCAGATGGCGCCCGAGACCATCGCGCGCCTGGTGGCGCGCCCGATCGGCTGGCTGGCGGTGGCCTCGACCCCCTTCGTCAAGCTGCTGTCGAGCTCCACGCGGCTGGTGCTGCGACTGCTCGGCACCCAGGTGGACCGCGGGCCCGGCGTGACCGAGGAAGAAATCCACGCCCTGCTGGTGGAAGGCTCCGAAGCCGGCGTGATCGAGCAGCATGAGCACACCATGGTGCGCAATGTGTTCAGGCTGGATGACCGCCAGCTGGCGTCATTGATGGTGCCACGCGGCGACGTGGTCTACCTCGATGTCGAAGCCGCGATGGACGAGAACCTGCGCCGCATCGAAGAATCGGACCACTCGCGCTTCCCCGTGGTGCGCGGCGGCATGCACGACATCATCGGCGTGGTCAGCGCGCGCCAGTTGCTGGCGCGCCGGCTGCGCGGCGAGGAAGCGGATTTGCAGGCGGCGGTGCAGCCTGCGGTGTTCGTACCCGAAAGCGTGACCGGGATGGAGCTGCTGGAAAACTTCCGCGCCTCGGGCGGGCAGATCGCCTTTGTCATCGACGAATACGGCGAGGTGCTGGGCCTGGTGACGCTGCAGGATCTGATCGAGGCTATCACCGGCGAATTCAAGGCCGAGGCCGCCGGCGAGCAATGGGCGGTCCAGCGCGACGACGGCTCGTGGCTGCTCGATGGCCTGATCCCGATCCCGGAACTGAAAGACCGCATCGGCCTGCGCCAGGTGCCCGAAGAAGAAAAGGAGCGCTACCACACGCTGTCCGGCATGCTGCTGTTGCTGCTGGGGCGCCTGCCCCAGATTGCCGACACGGTGCAATGGGGCGACTGGCGCTTCGAGATCGTAGACATGGACGGCAAGCGCATCGACAAGGTGCTGGCCGAGCGCCTGCCGCCCCAGGACGGGCCCGAGGAAGAAACCACCGGCTGAGTAGCGGAGGCCGGCATCACCGTTACGCCGCGGCGTCAATCGCATCGTCCCTGGATGGATGGCGCCGCATTGATCCAAATCAAATGCAGTTGCGGCCAAATCACTTTGGCGCAATCGGCAACGCCCCTCCCCCTTCCCTTCGCTTATGATCGGGCTTCGCGGCCCCAGCCGGCCGCGGCACGCATGGCTGCACCCTGGCGACGACTGCGACCGCAGCGTGCCGGCGGCCTGCCGAAGAACCATTTCAGACACGGGGAGACGCGAGCGCCGCCAGCCATTGTCCGGCGGCCCGCAAGATCATGCATGGATCCTGATGCCGACGACCTCGTCGAAAGCGCTGCCAGCGGCGGCAGGGGCGCGATGCAACCGTCCGCGCTGGAAGGCGCGCTGAGCGCGCGCCGCGCGCAGGCCGGTCCGCCGGCGGCGATCCTGGCGATCCGCCTGGACCGCTTTGCCAACGCTTGTGAAACCCTCGGGACTGGCCGCTGCGCCAGGCTGCGCGGCATCGTGCAGGCGCGCATTGCCTGCCTGCTGCCGCCGGGCGCGTTCATGCACTGGATGGCCGCGGCCGACCTGGTGGTCATCACCGCGCTGCCCGCGGGCGTGCCCGATCCTGGCCAGGTCGCCAGCCGCGTGGCCGACGACCTGTCCCGGCCTTTTGCGCTGGACGGCTTCGAGCTGCACCTGTCGTGCAGCATCGGCGTGGCCAACGACCATGCCGACATTCCGGCCGAGCGCAGCCTGCAGCAGGCATTCGACGCCATGCTGCGGGTCAACCGCCAGGGCGGCGCCGGCCTGGCGCGCGCAGACAAGCCGCTGTCCCCGCCCGCTGCCCCGTTGCTGGCGGCGCTGCCCGACGCACTCCAGCGCGGCGAGTTGAGCCTGCAACTGCAACCGCGCGCCGACCTTGCCGGCGCCGCCGTCAGCGGCTACACGGTGCGGCTGCGCTGGCAGCATCCGGTGCTCGGCCGCGTGGCGCCGCAGGACTTCCTGCCCGGCGTCGAAGCACTCGGGCTGGTGGGCCGCATCGGCAACTGGCTGCTGGAGAGCGTGCTGCCGCTGATCCGTGCCGCCGAGACCATTGCCCCGCTGCAGTTCACCCTGCTGGCCTCGAGCGCCCAACTGCATCGCCCGCAGATGGTCGAAGCCCTGGCGCAGGCGCTCGATGCGGGCGGCATCACGCCAGAGCACTTGTGCATCGAACTGCCGGCCAGCACCGCGCCGACCGACGCCGAACTGATCGATCGCTTTGCCGCGCTGCGCCGGCGCGGGCTGCAGCTGGCCCTGGGCGATTTCGACGACAGCCCGGCCTGCCGCGAGGCGCTGGCGGCGCTGCATCCGGACGCCGTCACGCTGGACGCAAGGGGCCTCGGCCATGCGCGCGAGGCCCGTGACAGCCTGCGCGAGGCCTGCCGCGCGGCGCGGCGCGCCGGCGCGTCGGTCTGCGCCAAGGGCATCGAAACCCGCCAGCAGCTGGAAGCGGTGCGCGCCTGGGGCTGCCACAGCGTGCAGGGCTACCTGCTGGCGCAGCCGTTTCCGGCCGTCTGGCTCATGCAGACCCATGCGGCGATCCAGCAGCGTGCCCGCGCCTTGCTGGCGCCGCCGGCCTGACCAGCAGCCCCGTGCGTGGGGTTGCACGATTTACAAATTGCGACATACCGGCTATCAAAGCCGCGCGCAGCAGCGGTAAAATCTGCGTCAATCCCAAAACTCGGAGAATCGCTCGATTCTCGACCCTATCGAAAGGAGCCCGGCGTGAAGAAAGGTTGGATCTGGTGCGTTTTGTTTGCCACTCTGTTGGCCGGTTGCAACACGATGGCGGGGCTCGGCCAGGACATTCAGCGTGGCGGCCAGAAGCTGGAAAGCTCGGCAGACCGCCACAAGTAAGCCGGCCAGGCTGCATCGAAAGCAAAACGGCACGCCCGATGGCGTGCCGTTTTGCTTTGCTGCGCGCCGCTCAGGGCTTGCCGCGCAGTGCCCTGGCCTGCTCGGCCAGCCCACGGATACGGCTCCAGTCGCCACCGGCGACGGCATCCTTGGGCACCACCCACGACCCGCCCACGCACACCACATTGGGCAGCGCCAGGTACGACGGCGCCAGCGCGGCATCGATGCCGCCGGTCGGGCAGAAGCGCAGCTGCGGCAGCGGCCCGCCCAGCGACTTCAGCATCGGCACCCCGCCCGCGGCCTGCGCCGGGAAGAACTTGAGGAAGGTGAAGCCGGCTTCCAGCGCCGCCATGGCCTCGCTGGCGGTGGCAACGCCCGGCAGCAGCGAGATCCCCGCGCCTTGCGCGCCCGCGGCCAGCGTCGGCGTCAGGCCGGGCGAGACCGCAAACTGGGCGCCCGCATCGCGCACCGCGTGCAGTTGCTCCACGCTCAGCACCGTGCCGGCACCGACGCAGGCTTGCGGCAGCGCCGCCGCAACGGCACGGATCGCCTCCAGGGCCACCGGGGTGCGCAGCGTGATTTCCAGCAGCGGCAAGCCACCGGTCACCAGCGCCTCGCTGACATGCAGGGCCTCGTCGACCGAGTGGAATTCCAGCACCGGGATCACCGGCACATCGGCAAGGCGTTGAAGCAGCGGGGAAGTCTGGTCTGACATGTCGGTCTCGCGGTATGGGGGTTCAGGAAAACATCAGGGTCCGGCAGCGGCTCAGGCGATCACCGATACCGACTGCGCCAGCCGCGCCAGCACGGTCTGCGCATCGGGAATCGGCGCCACCGCGCCATAGCCGGTGGTCGACAGCGCTGCCGCCACGTTGGCATAGCGCGCGGCCTCGAACGGATCGGCGCCCGCCGCCAGCCGCGCGACGAAGCTGCCGCCGAAGCAGTCGCCCGCGCCGGTGGCATCGACCGGCTTGACCGGATAGGCCGGCACCAGGCTGCGGGACTCGGGCGTGGCGATGTACGAGCCCTCTTCCCCCAGCTTCAGCGCGACCAGGCCGATGCCGCAGCCGAGCAGGTAGTCGGCGATGGCATCGCGGTCGTCCAGCCCGGTCAGCACCGTGATGTCGTCCCAGCTGGGCAGGCATACGTCGGTCATCCGGAACGCTTCGCGCATGATGCCGCGCGCACGCGCCAGCGACCACAGGCGCAGCCGCAGGTTGGTGTCCAGCGTGACCCTGGTGCCGGCCTTGCGCGCGTGCTCCATCGCCTCCAGGCCGGCATCGCACGCGCTGGTGCTGATGGCGAGGCTGATGCCCGACAGGTGCAGGTAGCGCGCCGACGCGATCGCGCCGAGCGGCAGCTGTTCATGCTGGTAGCGGCTGGCAGCGGAACCTTCGCGCAGGTAGTCGAAGCGGTGGCCGTGGCTGTCATGCGAGACAAAGTAGACGCCGGTGGGAGCGCTGGCGTCGACATGCACATGCCGCGTGTCGACCCGTTCCTGCGTCCACAGTGCGCGCAGGCGCTCGCCGAAGGTATCCGCACCGACCGCGCAGATATAGCCGGTGCTCGCGCCCTGGCGCGCCGCGGCAATGCAGAAGTTGGAGGTATCGCCGCCAAAGCCTTGCAGGTAGCGCGAGGGATCGTCCGGCTGCTGGTTGAACTCAACCAGCGGCTCGCCATAGGCCAGGATGTCGATGCTCATGGGGCTGCTTGCCTCAGAAGAAAGTTTGCACGATGTCGATCACGCGCAGGTCGCGATCCAGCACCGGGATATGGCGCCACTTGTCGAAGGTCAGGCACGGGTGCGAGATATCGAAGGCGATCATGTCGCCGACCCTGATGTCGTCGCCCGGCCGGACCTGCAGGTAGGCGTGCTGGTCCATCATGCCCGTGACCTCCCAATGCGCGGGCACGTCCACCGGCGCTTCTTCACCGGGACGGTAGCGGCGCGCGGGGATCGGCATGCCGGCGTCGAAGGCGGCATCGCGCTTGCCCATGCCGATGATGACGCGGTCGGGTTCCGGAATCGACTGGACGTAGGCCCACAGCTGCAGCGCCGGCAGCAAACCCTCGCGCATTTTCTGCGCGACCGGGTTGCTCGCCAGGATGCGCTGCTGCGCGGCGCGGTAGATGCCCACATCGTGCGTCAGGTAGCAGCCGGGACGCAACACGATGTCGATCGGCGCGCCGATGTCGGTGCGCGCGAATTCCTCGGCCACCACGTCGTACCAGGCCGAGCCCGCGCCCGACATCACCACCGGGCTGCGGCCGAAGCGGCCTTGCGCGGCGAGCTGCTTCGTCACCGCGACGGTGCGCTGCAGGAACTTGCGGATATCGGCTTCTTCCTTGAGCACGCCCTCGTAGATTTCCACGCCGGCCAGCGACAGCGCATCGGGCCAGCGCCCAAGCGCGTCGAGCACGGCCTGCTGCTGCGCGTCGTCGCGCACGCCGGTGCGCCCGCCTTCGACGCCCAGCTCGAGCAGCACCTGCAGCGTCTGTCCGCGCTGACTGAAGAACTTGCCAAGCTGGTCGGCCAGCTCGGCCGAATCCACCAGCGCGAAGAATTCAAAGTCGGGATCGCGCAGCAGGTCCGCGATGATTTCCATATTGCGGCGGCCGACCAGCTGGTTGGCCATCAGCACGCGCTTGACGCCGTGCGCATGCGCGGCCGCGGTCTGGTGCGCGGTGGCCAGGGTGATGCCCCAAGCGCCGGCGCCGAGCTGCCGGGCAAACAGCTTGGGCGCCATGGTGGTCTTGCCATGCGGCGCCAACTGCACACCGTACTCGTTCATGAAGCGGCGCATCCACTCCAGGTTGTGCGCGAGCCGGTCTTCATAGAGCACTGCGGCCGGCAGGCTGAGTTCTTCCTGCAACAGGTTCCAGCCGGTCCGGCCGGCCGCATCCGGGGCGATCGGTCCCTCCATCCGGCCCAGCGCCTTGTTGAGCGGATCGATCACGCCAGCCTGATACTTTATTTCACGCATGCCTGTCATCACCCTGAAAAAATCTGATTGACGTAATGATAGCCCTGAAAATAAGATATTTCATCCCTGTTATAAAGTAACACACGGCGCTGCGGCAGCAACCGTGAGCTATGAGCAAAGGCGCTCACCATCGGGTGCCAGTCACTGTTATAGCCCCTGCCCGCCCCGACCGCAGATTTCGTCACATTACGGCCCAATCCCGCTTCGCCGCTTCGCCACCTCGCCCCCATCACCGACCATGACCGCGCCCTTCGACATCCTGACCCGCATCGCCGAGCGCGGCCCCGCGCTGCGGCTGGCCGAGCAGAAGGTGGCGCAGGTGGTGCTGGAAGACCTGGCCGGCGCGGCGGCGGCGAGCATCAATGAGCTCGCCCGCCAGGCCGGCGTCAGCGAAGCCAGCGTGACGCGCTTTGCCAAGGCGATCGGCTGCCGCGACGTGCGCGACCTGAAGCTGCGCCTGGCCCAGGCCGCGGCGGTGGGCGCGCGCTTCCTGCAGCCCGGCAACGTTCCCGCCGCTGAAGCCGCGCCAGCCACGCTTGCCGACAGCATCCACGCCGACATCCTCACCGCGCTGGAAGCCAACCGCGGGCTGCTGGACACCCAGCGCATCGAGCAGGCCGCGCGCCTGTTGCTGGGCGCACGCATGGTCTACGCTTTTGGCATGGGCGGCGGCTCGTCGTTCCTGGCCGACGAAGCGCGCCACCGCCTGGCGCGCCTGGGCCTGCCGGTGGCCAGCTACCAGGATGCCCTGCTGCAAAAGATGGTGGCGGCCACGCTGGGCCGCGACGACGTGGTGCTGGCCTTCTCGGCCAGCGGCCGCGTGCCGGAGATGCTGGCCAGCTGCGATATCGCGCGCGAGTACGGCGCCCGCCTGGTGGCCGTGACCGCGCTGGGATCGCCGCTGGCCGCGCGCGCCGACGTGCTGCTGCCGGTGCGCACGCTGGAAACGGATTTCATTTTCAAGCCATCGGCCTCGCGCTACGCCATGCTGATGGTGCTGGACGTGCTGGCCACGCAGTGCGCACTGTTGCAGCCGGACCAGAGCAAGGAGCGCCTGCGCCGGCTCAAGTACGTGCTCGACAGCCACCGCGGCGACAGCGGCCCCGGCAAGGGCCCCGACAGCCGCCAGCCGCTGGGAGACTGACCATGCCACACCTGTTCGATACCCTGATCCGCTGCGTTACGCTGATCGACGGCTCCGGCGCGGCCGCGCGCCTGGCCGACGTGGCCTTGCGCGATGGCCGCATCGCCCGCATCGATGCCCCCGGTGCGATCGACCCCGATGCGGCCGCGCACGTAGTCGAAGGCGATGGCCTGGTGCTCGCACCCGGCTTTATCGACGTGCATACGCATGACGACACCAACGTGGTGCGCCAGCCGGAGATGACGCCCAAGCTGTCGCAGGGCGTGACCACGGTGGTGGTCGGCAATTGCGGCATCAGCGCCGCGCCGGTCACGCTGGCAGGCGATCCGCCCGACCCGATGAACCTGCTCGGCCACGCCGATGCCTTCCGCTATCCGGACTTCAAGGCCTATGTCGATGCGGTCGAGGCCGCGCAGCCCGCGGTCAATGTCGCCGCGCTGGTCGGCCATACCGCGCTGCGCAGCAACCATATGGACCGCTTCGACCGCGCCGCCACGCCACAGGAAATCGAGGCGATGCGCGCGCAGCTGGAAGAAGCGCTGCAGCACGGCGCGCTGGGCCTGTCGACCGGCCTGGCCTATGCCAACGCCTTCAGCGCGCCGACCGAGGAAGTGCTGGCGCTGGCCGAGCCGCTGGCCAAGGCCGGCGCGCTCTACGCCACGCACTTGCGCAGCGAATTCGCCGAGATCCTCGATGCCATGGACGAGGCCTTCCGCATCGGCCGCCATGCGCGCGTACCGGTTGTGATCTCGCACCTGAAGTGCGCCGGCGTGGCCAACTGGGGCCGCAGCACCGAGGTGCTGGACGCGCTCGACGGCGCGCAGCGCTGGCAGCCGGTCGGCTGCGATTGCTATCCCTACACCGCCAGTTCGTCCACGCTGGACCTGAAGCAGGTTACCGGCGACTTCGACATCATGGTGACCTGGTCCGAAGGCGCGCCAGAGATGGGCGGCCGCCTGCTCGCCGACATCGCCGCCGAATGGCAGGTCGACCTGCACGAAGCCGCGCGCAGGCTGATGCCCGCCGGCGCGGTCTACCACTGCATGGAAGACGCCGACGTCGACCGCATCCTGAGCCATCCGGCCACGGTGGTCGGTTCGGACGGCCTGCCCAACGACCCGTTGC
Organism: Cupriavidus sp. SS-3; assembly: GCF_035818815.1. Lineage (NCBI taxonomy): Bacteria > Pseudomonadati > Pseudomonadota > Betaproteobacteria > Burkholderiales > Burkholderiaceae > Cupriavidus > Cupriavidus sp. SS-3. The sequence goes on along the minus strand of NZ_JAYLVT010000022.1, from coordinate 12,820 downwards.
CGCACCCGCGCCTGTGGGGCGCGTTCCCGCGCGTGCTGGGCCACTATGCGCGCGACCGCGAACTGTTTCCGCTGACCGTGGCCGTCAACAAGATGACCGGCATGTCGGCCGAGCGCTTCGGCCTGCACCAGCGCGGCTTCGTGCGCGAAGGCTACTGGGCCGACCTGGTGCTGTTCGACGCCGCCACCATCCGCGACGCCGCCAGCTTTACCGATCCCATGCAACCGGCCGAGGGCATTGCCTCGGTCTGGGTCAACGGCGAGCTGTCATGGCAGCAACGCCAGAGCACCGGCGTGCGCGCCGGCCGGTTCCTGCCCCGCGGTGCGGACTGACCCGCACGCACCGCCGCTTCCCTCCCCTATCCAACTCATTCCAGGAGTACCCATGGACATCAAACGATTCGGCGTCGAAGGCGGCACCGGTACCGGCGGCCAGCACATGCCCTTTGCCCGCGCGGTCGCGGCCGATGGCTGGCTCTACGTCTCCGGCCAGGTGCCGATGGTCAACGGCGAGGTCATCGACGGCGGCATCGTGCCCCAGACCCACCAGGCCATCAAGAACGTGCTGGCGATCCTGGCCGAGGCCGGTTACGGCCCCGAGCATGTCGTGCGCTGCGGCGTGTGGCTGGACGACACGCGCGACTTCGCCTCGTTCAACAAGATCTTCAAGGAATACTTCGGCGCCAACCCGCCCGCGCGCGCCTGCGTGCAGTCGAGCATGGTGGTCGACTGCAAGGTCGAGGTCGACTGCATCGCCTACAAGAAGCCGGCAGCCTGAGCCGGCTGCCTGCCTGATTTACTGCTTCCCCACTGTTTGCTCCCCTCTCCCGCGCGCGGGAGAGCGGCCGGGAGAGAGGGCCGGCGCCACCACATGGTGAGTCGCCAAAGTGCTTGCCACGCATGTCCTCTCCCCCACCGACTCTCCCGCACTGGGAGAGAAACAAGAAAGCCAAACCTCTGCTGCCGCCACAAGCGGCTCTTTTTCCACGCAAGGAGACAATATGGGTGCCGTCACCGGAACCACGCTCTTGGTGTATGCGCTGATCGCAGTGATCGCACTGGTGGTGCTGATCGCGCGCTACAAGCTCAACCCGTTCATTACCCTGGTGGTCGTCTCGGTGCTGCTCGGCTTTGCCGTGGGCATGCCGATGAGCGAGATCGTCAAGTCCTTCGAAGCCGGTGTCGGCGGCACCCTCGGCCATATCGCGCTGGTGGTGGGACTGGGCACCATGCTGGGCAAGATGATGGCCGAGTCCGGCGGCGCCGAGCGCATCGCCAACACGCTGATCGATTTCTTCGGGGCGAAGAACGTGCATTGGGCCATGGCCACCATCGCGTTTATCGTCGGCCTGCCGGTGTTCTTCGAAGTGGGTTTCGTGCTGCTGGTGCCGATCGCCTTCAACGTCGCCAAGCGCACCGGCACGTCGATGGTGCTGGTCGGCATCCCGATGGTGGCAGGACTGTCGGTGGTGCACGGCCTGATCCCGCCGCACCCCGCCGCGCTGCTGGCGGTGACCGCATACGGCGCAGATATCGGCAAGACCATCATGTACGCGCTGATCGTGGGCATTCCCACCGCCGCGCTGGCAGGCCCGCTGTTCGCCCGGTTGATGGACCGCTATGTCAAGCTGCCCGAATACAACCCGTTGGCCGAGCAGTTCACCGAAGAGGATGAGCGCGTCAAGGAATCGCACGAGCTGCCGGGCTTCGGCATCACGGTGTTCACCATCCTGTTGCCGGTGGTGCTGATGCTGATCGGCAGCTGGGCCGACCTGTTCACCGCGCCCAAGACCTTCGCCAACGATTTCCTGAAGCTGATCGGCAACTCGGTGATGGCGCTGCTGATCGCCGCGCTGGTGAGCTTCTACACCTTCGGCAAGGCGCGCGGCTTCAATCGCGAGACCATCCTCAAGTTCACCAACGAGTGCGTGGCGCCCACCGCCATCATCACGCTGGTGGTCGGTGCCGGCGGCGGCTTCGGCCGCATCCTGCGCGACTCGGGCATCTCCACCGCCATCGTCGACGTCGCCACCGGCGCCAATGTCTCGGTGCTGGTGCTGGGCTGGCTGGTCGCGGTAATGATCCGCATCGCCACCGGCTCGGCAACGGTTGCCATGACCACCGCAGCGGGCATCGTCGCGCCGATTGCCGCCAGCGTGCCCGGAACCCGCCCGGAACTGCTGGTGCTGACCACCGGCGCCGGCTCGCTGATCCTGTCGCACGTGAACGACGGCGGCTTCTGGCTGGTCAAGGAGTACTTCAACATGACCGTGGCCCAGACCTTCAAGACCTGGTCGGTCTGCGAAACCATCATCTCGGTGGTCGCGCTGCTGCTGACGCTGGGCCTTGCCACGCTGATCTGACGACGGACCGTGACCGGGGCCGCGCCGTGGCGGCTCCGGCACCAGGCCTGCCCGGCCCGGAATGCGACATCTCTCATCGACGCCCTGGTAGCGGCAGCCAATACTGCAAGCGTGTCGGCAGCATCCGGTCCGCAAGCGATTGCGGCCTTGCCCTGATTCCGTTTTTGATGCATATTGCCATCAAACCTGATTCAAGGAGCCTGCGATGCGCACGACAGTCACGATCGATGACGCCCTGTATGAACAAGCACTGGAGATGGCGGACCCCGGCATGGACAAGGCAGACCTGTTTCGCGAGGCAATCAAGACATTCGTTCGGGTGCAGGCCGCCAAGCGCCTCGCGGCCCTCGGCGGCGCAGCGCCCGGCATGCAAGACGTACCGCGCCGCAATCCCGAACCCGACGTCAAATGAACGTGCTCGTCGACACCTCGGTGTGGGTGGGCCATTTCCGGCAGCGCAATGACGCCCTGATCCGCCTGATGGAGGCGGACCAGGTGCTGACCCATCCCCTGGTCGTGGCCGAACTGGCCTGCGGCACGCCACCGGCGCCGCGGGCGCAGACGCTCGGCGACATCGGGTTGCTGCAGGCCGCCAGGCAGGCAACGCTGGGAGAAGTCATCTCGCTGGTGGAGCGCGAGCAACTGTATGGGCTGGGCTGCGGCCTGGTGGATGTCACCTTGCTGGCTTCGACCCTGATCACCCCCGGTGCCCGCCTCTGGACGCTGGACCAGCGCCTTAGCGCCTTGTCCGTCCGGTTTGGCGTGGGATATCGTCCTCGCCTGCACTAGGGGTTCCGTCGCGCACGCAACGGTTTACACGGCCGGGCTCAACGCCTAAGGTCAACCAGTCAGTGACTCGCCGGGAAACCCTCCCATGTCGATCGATCGTCGCTCATTCCTCGGCCTGGCCGCCGGACTGGCCGCCACCGGGATCGGGCCAGCGCCGCCGGCCCATGCCGTCACCGTTGCCGCGCCCCTGCGCCGCACCATTCCCGGCACCACCGAAGCCCTGCCCGTGATCGGCATGGGCACCGCCGACACCTTCGACGTCGGCTCCGGCCCCGACGAACGCAAGTCGCTGGCGGAGGTCATGGGGCTGTTGCTGCAGACCGAAGGCTCGGTGGTCGATACCGCGCCCAGCTACGGCAGCGCCGAAGCCGTGACCGGCGATCTGCTGCGCGCGGCCAATGCGCGCAACCGGGTCTTCCTCGCCACCAAGATCTCGGCCCGTTCCGGCACGCCGGCGCAGGCGCAATGGGAACGGTCGCTGGCCGACCTGCACGTCGACAAGGTCGACCTGCTGCAGATACACAACCTGATCGACTGGCAGGGCAATCTGCGCTGGCTGCGCCAGCTGAAGGAACAGGGTCGCATCCGCTACCTGGGCATCACCCATTACCGCGACGACGCCCACGAGGCGCTGGAAAGAATCGTGCGCGCCGAGCGCGTGGATTTCGTCCAGATCAACTACTCAGTGGGCGAGCGCAATGCCGAGCGCACGCTGCTGCCGCTGTGCGAGGCGCGCGGCGTGGCGGTGCTGGTCAACCGGCCGTTCCAGGACGGGCGCCTGTTCCGCGTGGTCAAGGACCGCGCGCTGCCGCCATGGGCCGGCGACATTGACTGCGGCTCATGGGGCCAGCTGTTCCTGAAGTTCGTCGTCAGCCATCCGGCCGTGACCGCGGCGATCCCGGCCACCTCCAAGCCACGCAACATGGCAGACAACCTCGGCGCAGCGCTCGGCCGCATGCCCGATCCCGGCCAGCGCGAGCGCATCGCGGCGCTGCTGCGCTGAGCCGCCCCGCCGTGGACAAGCCCGCGCGCGACGCATCCACCCGTGGCCCGGCCCGCCTGTGGCGCGGCTTTGGCGTGCGCAGCGGCGAAGCCGGCGCCGTGGTGGCCGGCTTCCTGTTCTTCTTCTGCCTGTTCGCCAGCTACTTCATGCTGCGCCCGGTGCGCGAAACCATGGGCATTGCCGGCGGCGTGAAAAACCTGCAATGGCTGTTCACCGCCACCTTTGTCGTGATGCTGGCAGCGATCCCGCTCTACGGCGCGGTCTGCGCCTGGCTGCCGCGACGCCGCTTCGTGCCATGGGTCTATGCCTTCTTCATTGCCAACCTGCTGGCCTTTGCGATGGCCACGCGCGTCCTGCCCGACAACGTCTGGCTGGCGCGCGTGTTCTACGTGTGGCTATCCGTGTTCAACCTGTTCGTGGTGTCGGTGGCCTGGAGCCTGATGGCCGATGTGTTCCGGCCCGAGCAGGCGCGCCGCCTGTTCGCGCTGCTGGCCGCCGGCGCCAGCGCGGGCGGACTGGCCGGGCCGGTGCTGGGCGGCTGGCTGGTGCCCCACATCGGCCTGACCGGCCTGATGCTGCTGTCGGCCGCCCTGCTGGCCGCCACCTTGCCGGGGGTGGGCTGGCTGTTCGGCTGGCGTCGCCGTGCCGGCGCCGGCGTGGAGCCGCCGGACCAGGCTGTTGCCAGCGCGGCGCAGGATCCGGCCAATCCGATCGGCGGCGGGCTGCTGGCCGGGCTGTCGCTGCTGCTGCGCTCGCGCTACCTGCTCGGCATCGGCCTGTTCGTGATCCTGCTGGCCACCGCCAGCACCTTCCTCTACTTCGAGCAGGCCCGGCTGGTCGCCGAGGCTTTCCCCGAGCGCACCCGCCAGACCCAGGTGTTCAGCGCGCTGGATGCCGTGGTGCAGGCGCTGACCATCCTGGTACAGCTGTTCTTCACCGGCCGCATGGCGCGCCGCTATGGCGTCACCGTGCTGCTGACCGCGGTGCCGCTGGCCGTTGCCGCTGGCTTCGTCGTGCTGGCGCTGCTGCCCACCTTCGGCGTGCTGGCCGGCGTCATGATCCTGCGGCGCGTCGGTGAATACGCGCTGCTGCGCCCGGGCCGCGAGATGCTGTTCACCGTGGTCGATGCCGAAACCAAGTACAAGGCCAAGAACGTCATCGACACCGCCGTCTACCGCGCGGGCGATGCGGTCAGCGCCTGGGTCAAGACCGCGATCGATGCCCTGTCCGGCCATCCGGCGACGGTGGCCTTGGCGGGCGCGTTGCTCGCGGTAGGCTGGGCGGGCCTCGGCTGGTGGCTGGGGCGACGGCATGCGGGCCAGCTTGAGCCGGCAGATGCCAGCCGTGGCCATGCGGCGCGCAATGTGCCGGCACGCTAGCCTCGCCATCAAGGGTTTTCCCGGTTGACGCTCCCCCCTGCGAAGTCATACATTGGCCTCGCAGATCCAGATAGAGACCATCTGTAAGATGGTCTCTTCGCGCCTTGCGGTTGCCGCGGCCTCTTACAGAACAAGTAAAAGGAGACCGCCGTGCAAACCTCTGCGATCAAGCTTCGTGGCATCGATGATGTCATTGCCTACATCGATTCCTGCCCCGGGATACGCGGCAGGGCCGGTGTCATCTGGTGGCTCGCGCTGGGCGGGCTGTTCCTCGACGCGTTTTCCAATTCAGCGCTGAGCGCAGGCCTCGGGCCGATGACGCGCGACCTCCAGCTCGCGCCCGCCAGCGTCGCGCTGCTGACGTCGTTTGCGTCGTGGGTGGCCATTGCCTTCAATCCGATCGGCGGCTGGATGGCCGACCGCTGGGGCCGTGTCCGTCCGCTGATCCTGGCCAAGATCCTCGCGGTGGCCGGCGCGCTGCTGGTGGTGTTTGCGCCCGGATTCGAGGTGATCCTGGCCGGGCGCTTCTTTGTCGGCGCGGCCTATGGCATCGACTTTGCCATCGCCATGGCCGTACTGGCGGAGTTCACCCCGGTAAAGCTCAAGAGCCGGCTGAACACATGGCAGGGCATGTGGTACACGGCCGTCTGCGCCAACCTGCTGCTGGCGCTGCTGTTCCACTCGTGGGACGTCGGCGATGCGATCTGGCGTTACTCGGTCGCCGCCACAGCGGTGTTCGGCGTGGCCATCCTGCTGCTGCAGGCCCTGTTCCTGGTCGAAAGCCCGACCTGGCTGGCGCGCAAGGAGCAGCTCGAGGCCGCCGCCAGCGCCATGACGCGCATCTACGGGCGCGCCTTCGTTGCCGCGCCGCCGGCGGAGCGGATCCGCGTCCTCAACCAGGCGCGCCGCGGCCTGGCCAACGTGGTGCTGATCTTCCGCGGCACCTATCTGCCGCGCACCGTTCTCGCGGCCACCGTGCAGATCGGGCAGTCGATCCAGTATTTCGCGATCGGCTGGTACCTGCCGCTGATCAGCGCCGCGCTGTTCGGCAAGGACTTCGTCTACGCGACCATCGGCGCGCTGGTGTTCAACCTATGCGGCATTGTCGGCGGCTTCCTGTCGCCGCTGGTCGGCCGCACGCTGGGGCTGCGCCGCGCCTCGGCATTCGGCTTCGCGGCGGTGTTCGCCATGCTGCTGATCCTGGGGCTGTTCAACGGCAAGATGCCGATGTGGATGGCCGTGGTGGTGCCGTCGCTGTTCATCCTGTTCCACTCTGCCGGGCCCGGCGCCAATGGCAAGAGCCTGTCGTCGCTGTCATTCCGCAGCGAACTGCGCGCGGGCGCCAACGGCATCATCGGCGCGCTCGGCGCCATCGGCGCGGCGCTGGGCCTGCTGGTGTTCCCGCTATTCCGCGCGCAGTACGGGCTGGAGACCACCTTCCTGATCCTGTCGGTGGTGCCGCTGCTGGCCAGCCTGGTCTGCTTTTCGATCCGATGGGACCCGACCCGTACCACGATCCATCCCGACAACGAAGCGGATGCGCCGCAGTTCAAGGGCGATATCGCCGACGCGTCGGCCCTGATGCATCCCGTCATCGAAAAGGCCCGGCCATGACCCAGCGCAGCGACGTCATCCTTGCGATCGATGAAGGCACCTCGGGCACGCGGGCCGCGGTAGTGTCCGCCGACGGTCATGTGCAATGCCTCCACTACGCCACGCTCGAGATCCACAGTCCGTGCCCCGGCGTGGTGGAGCAGGACGCCAACGCCTTGCTCGAGCGCACCCTGGCAGTTTGCCGAGCCACGCTGTCGCAGGCGGCCGGCGAAAACCTGAACGTCGTCGCCCTCGCCGTTGCCACCCAGCGCGCCACCGCGGTGCTGTGGGATACCGGCACCGGGCGCGCGCTGGTACCGGCGATGGTGTGGCAGGACACGCGCTATGCGGCGGAACTCAACCAACTTGCGCCGGCATGGGACCCGATCCTGCGCCAGACCGTCGGTCGCCCGAGCGGCGTTCGCTCGCCATACCTGTGGGCCGCACGGCACCTGCGCGACACACCTGCGGTAGCTGAAGCCTTCCGTGCGCGCAGGCTCGCCTTCGGCACCATTGACACCTGGCTGCTTTGGCACCTGTCGACAGCGCGCGAATGCCTGACCACGCCGACCAATGCCACGTCCTGCAACGCCTACGTGCTGACGGAACACCGCTACCAGCTCGACTGGATCGACGCGCTCGGCTTCCCGCGCGAACTGCTGCCGAAACTGCGCCAGGACGCGGACGATTTCGGTCGCACCCGGCCCGAGGTGCTCGGCATCGACGTGCCGGTCCTGGCTTGTGCCGGCGACCAGCTGGCCGGCGCCATCGGCCTGGGATGCCTCGATCCCGGGCAGGCGATGTGCCTGCATGGCACCGGCAGCTTCGTCGACCTGATGGTCGGCCCGCAGCTGCCCGCACGCACCGGCATGTCGGACGGCACCCTGACCATGACGGCGCGCCGGCAACAAGGCATATCGCATTTCTCGGTCGAGACCTTCGTCGCGACCACCGGCTCGGCACTCGACTGGGTCTGCGGCAAGCTAGGCTGGTTCGACAACGCCAGGCAGATCAGCGCGCTCGCCGGCACGGTGGCGTCGGCGCGCGGCGTGACCTTTATCCCGGCGCTGACCGGCCTGCGCGTGCCGCGCATGCAGCCCGAGGCGCGCGCGGCGCTGAGCGGCATCTCGATGGCAACGACGCGCGCCGAGATGGCCTTTGCCATCCTGGAAGGCATTGCGCAGTCCGTCGCCTCATGCATCGACGCCAACCAGGACATTGCCGGCGTGCCGGTATCGGCGCTGGTAGTTGGCGGCGGCTTGTCGGGCAGCGATGCGCTGCTGCAGATGCAGGCCGACCTCAGCGGCATTCCCGTCCACCGCATGAAAGAGACTGACCGCGCCAGCCTGCGCGGCATCGCCTACCTTGCCGGTGCTTCCGGCCTGTTGTGGGACTCGATGCAGCAGGCGTGCGCGACCACCACGCCCGAGGCGGTATTCGAGCCGGCAATCAGCGCCGATCAGCGTGCCCAGCGGCGCGCGCACTGGCAGGCGCGCGTGGCCTCCGAACTCGACCATGCCGATGCGCTCGCGGCCAAGCCGGCCGGGATGCCCATCCAGACCCATTAACCAGGAGCAACCACAGACATGGTGATTTTTCCCTCCCGCAGCGCGAACCGCGAGCGTGCCGCCATGACCGGCACGGAGCCGTTGCGGCTGGTACGCGCAGACCTGCTCGACCGCCTGGGCACGGATGCATTCGACATCCTGGTGGTCGGGGGCGGCGTTACCGGCGCCTACGCCGCGCTCGATGCAAGCCTGCGCGGTTATCGCGTGGCGCTGGTCGAAAAAGACGACTTCGCCGCGGGAACCTCTTCCAAGTCGTCGAAGATGGTGCACGGCGGCCTGCGCTATATCGAACAGGGCAACCTTGGACTGGTGCGCCATTCGCTGCTGGAGCGCCAGCGCCTGCGCCGCAACGCGCGCCACCTGGTGCAACGGCTGCCCTTCCTGTTCCCGGTGATGGAGCGCAACGGCGTCTTCGACAAGCGCCTCGCCAAGGCCTTCGAGAGCCTGCTATGGACCTACGACCTGGCCGGCGGATGGCGCGAGGGCATCCTGCACCAGAAGCTGACCAAGGCGGAGGTGCTGTCGCACTGCCCGACCTTCAACGAGGAACACCTGACCGGCGGCTACCTGTACTTCGATGCGCGCGTCGACGATGCGCGCCTGACCCTGAACCTGGCGCGTACCGCGGCATTCCACGGCGCGGCCGTGCTCAACCATGCCACCGTCACCGCGATCACCCGCGACGGAAACGGCAAGGTGGATGGCGCCATCGTCCACGCCGGCGAGCGCGAGATCCGCGTACGCGCGGGCGCGGTCATCATGGCCACCGGGGTCTGGCTGCGCGACTGGAGCGGCCGCAGTCCGGGCGAAGCCAGGCCATTGCAGATACGCCCCGCCAAGGGCGTCCACGTCGCTATCCCGTGGCTGAAGATCCGCAACGACTGCACCGTGACGATCCCGGTACCGGGCCGCAGCCGCCGCGCCACCATCACGCGCTGGGGCAATGTGTCCTACCTCGGCACCACCGACGAAGACTATGACGGCGACCTCGACAACGTGCTGTGCACGCGTCGGGAACTGGATTTCCTGCTCGAGGGCGCGCGCTCCGCGCTGAAGGTCGACCTCTCGCCGCAGGACGTGGTGGGCAGCATCGCCGGTTGCCGTCCGCTGGTGGCGCCGCCCGGCGGCAAGACCCTGGAAATCCGGCGCGACCATGAGATCCATACCGCGCACGACGGGCTCGTGACCATTGTCGGCGGCAAGCTCACCACCTCGCGCCACATGGCCGAGCAAACCATCGACGCCGCGCAGCAGGTGATCGGCAAGCGCGGCAAGTGCCGGACCCGCTCTGCCTATCTGCTCGGCGCGGCCGGCTACGACCCGCAGGCGATCGTCGCCTCCGGCGGCATGGCCGCGCACCTGGGCGAGCGCTATGGCACCGAAGCCCGCTTCGTCAGCGACATCCTGCAGGCCGATCCCGCCCTCGCCAGGCCGATCGTCGAGGGCCTGCCCTATACCGAAGCCGAGATCGTCTATGCCGCGCGCCATGAACTGGCCGGCACGGTCGACGACGTCCTGTCACGACGCATCCGCGCGCGCCTGATGGCGCGCGATGCCTCCGCCCGCGCCGCGGCACGGGTGGGCCAGATCCTTCAGGCCGAACTTGGCCTGTCCGAAGCCGCCGTGGCGCAGCAGGTCAGCCAATACCTCGCCGCCGTCGCGCACGAAAAATCCGTCCTCATGGGAGACTTAGCATGATCAGCAAGGAAGCCATCAAACGTGGCTACAACCGCGGCCAATACGTCATCGGCGCCCATACCCCGCCCGGTTACGCGGCGAATATCCGCGACACACCGGATGCACCCGGCCTGCAGCGCGATGCGGTCGCGGTCAGTGCCGCAGATCTCGCGGCCCTGCGTGCGGTTGCCGACGAAGTGCTGACCGCAACCGCCGACGTGGTGGCATGGACCCGCGACTGGTGGGCCGGCTCCATGATTGCAGAGACCGCCGGCAAGCCCGCCACGCCGCGCGCCGTCATCGTGCGCGTGTCCTCCGTCGAACAGGTACAGGCCGTCATGCGCATCGCCAGCGCCGGCGCCATTCCGGTCACCGTGTCGGCCGGGCGCAGCAACGTGACCGGAGCGGCCTTGCCCGTGCGCGGCGGCATCGTGCTCGACGTGTGCGCGCTCAACCGCCTGGTCGGGATCGACAAGGAGAGCCAGATCGTCGAGGTCGAAGCCGGCATGTTCGGCGACATCTTCGAGCAGACCGTGCAGCGCGAATTCGGCATGACCATGGGCCACTGGCCCTCTTCGTATGCGATCAGCACGGTTGGCGGATGGGTGGCCTGCCGCGGCGCCGGGCAGCTGTCCACGCGCTACGGCAAGATTGAAGACATGGTGTTCGGCATGGACGTGGTGCTGGCCGACGGCAGCCTGGTCACCGTGGGCGGCTACTCGCGCGCGGCCGTGGGCCCGGACCTGCAGCAACTGTTCATCGGCTCCGAGGGCTTGCTGGGCGTGATCGTGCGCGTGCGCCTGAAGCTGCATCGCCTGCCCGACTACGGGCGCGCCATCGCCTATGGCTTCAGCAGCTTCGCGATCGGCCTGGATGCCTGCCGCGAGATCATGCAGCATGGCGCCAACCCGGCGGCGCTGCGCCTCTATGACGCGCTGGAAAGCGGGGTCCAGTTCGGCCTGCCCGACACCAATGTGCTGCTGGTGGCCGACGAAGGCGCGCGCGAGATAGTCGATGCCGTGATGACCATCAGCGAGCGCGTGTGCCGGGAACGCGGCCAGGAACTCGACAGCGCCGCCATCTTCGAGCGCTGGCTCGACACGCGCTACCTGACCGGCAAGAGCGCCGAAGGCTTCAAGCGCAGCCCCGGCTTTGTCGCCGACACGCTGGAAATGTGCGGACCCTGGCGCGACCTGGCCGCGATCTATGCCGACGTGGTCAAGGCGATCAACGCCGTGCCGGGCACCCTCGCGGGCTCCGCGCACCAGTCGCATGCCTACGTCGACGGTGCCTGCCTGTACTTTTCCTTGCGCGGCGAGGTGGCGGTGGAGGACCGCCAGCAATGGTACCGCCAGGCGTGGGATGCGGCCAATGCGGTGCTGATCCAATACAATGCGGCACTGAGCCACCACCACGGCATCGGGCTGCTGCGCGCACCCTACATGGCGTCGTCGCTGGACACGGCGCTCCCGCTGCTGGCGGCGGTCAAGCAGGCACTTGACCCGCAGCATCTCCTGAACCCCGGCAAGCTGGGTCTCGGCGACCGGCTCGCCAATGAAGCGAAGTAATCCGCAATGGACAGGTCCCTCGGTGCGCGCCTGACGCGGCATCCCGTCATCGGCACGCTCTACGGTGTCGACCAGATCGACGCCATCCTCGAGAGCGTCGCCGAAGTCTGCATCGTCGCCAACGTCGAATTGCGCAAGCTGCAGCGCGTGATCGCGACGCTGGCCGGCGCCGGCAAGTATGTCATCGTCAATATCGACAGCTGCGAGGGCCTGTCGCAGGACAAGGGCGGCGTCGAATACCTGGCCGACATCGGGGTGACCAGCCTGGTCTCTACACGCGTGGCCACCATCCAGCGCGCCAATCGCGCCGGCATGGTGACGATGCAGAAGGTCTTCGTCACCGACCGTTCCACCTGGCCGCGCAGCGTCAAGGCGCTCGAGCAGAGCGACCCGAACCTGGTGCAGCTGATGCCGGCGCCGATGCTGTCGCACCTGCCGGAAGCGGACCGCAAGGCGCTGCCGCCGATCGTGACCTCGGGCTTTGTCTGCAACCGCGCCGATATCCGCGACGCGCTGGCACATGGCGCCGTCGCGGTGTCGACCAGTGACCGCAAGCTGTGGAGCCTGGACGCGAAGGCACTCCAGCCGTGAAACCGCCGCCGGGCATCGCCCGGCGGGTTTCGCTGAGCGCTGATCGGCCAAAGCTGGCCTCATGCCACAGGAAGATCGTATAGTCATGTCCTCGGACCGGGCTTGCCGGCTCGCGCGGCGTTGGCCGCCGCGCCACCCCGCAAGCCGCCCATATTCGTGATCCCGGAGGACCCCATGAAAACCAAAGCCGCCATCGCCTGGAAAGCCGGCGCCCCGCTGACCATCGAAGACGTCGACCTCGACGGCCCGCGCGCCGGCGAAGTGCTGGTGGAAGTGAAGGCCACCGGCAT